>DATJFA010000155.1:0-4740 GCA_035496015.1 Terriglobales bacterium
GAATTTGTGCTGGTCACCGAAGCGCCGCCCAAAGCGGATCTGGGCAAGGCGCGCCGCTGGGAGGGGGCCAAGAGCAACGCGGAGCCGCGCTTCATCGTGCGCCGCCGCGAGGACACTGCCTGCATCGTCTACTCCTCCGGCACCGGCGGGCGGCCCAAGGGCTGCGTGCTCACCCATGAAAACTACCTGGAGCAGTGCCGCTCGCTTACTGCGTGGTATCCCTTCTGGCCGGGCGTGCGCTACCTGAGCATTCTGCCCACCAATCACGCCATTGATTTCATGGTCGGCTTCATCGGGCCCTTCGTGTGCGGCGCCTGCGTAGTGCACCTGCGCACGCTGCGCCCGGAATTCATCCGCGAAGCCTTCACCCGCTACAAGATCACCTACATGAGCCTGGTGCCCCTGGTGCTCAAGAACCTGGAAAAAGGACTAAAGGCAAAATTCGCGGAACTGCCGCCGCACCGGCGCGCCGCCCTCAATGGCCTCATAGCGATCAATCGCGTCCTCACGCGCCGCCGTCCCAATCTCACCCTCAGCCGCCAGGTGTTGCCGCAAATTCACAAAGCTTTCGGCGGGGAGCTGCGGGCACTGTTTGTAGGCGGCGCTTTCATGGAGCCGGCCACGCTGCAGTTCTTCTACGATCTGGGAATTCAGGTGGCTAACGGCTACGGGCTCACCGAGGCCGGCACCGCGGTCACGCTGAACGACTTCAAGCCTTTTCGCGCCGATACGGTGGGCGAGCCGTTACCCGGCATGGAGGTCAAGATCCTCAATCCCGACGCCGAGGGCATTGGCGAAGTGGCGGTGCGCAGCCGTACCGTGATGTCGCACTACCTGGACGATCCTGAGCTCACCGCCGAAACCATCGTAGACGGCTGGCTGATGACTGGCGATCTGGGGCGCATGGACGGCTCCGGCCATCTGCAGCTTTTTGGCCGCAAGAAGAACATGATCGTCACCGAGGGCGGCAAGAACATTTATCCCGAAGACATTGAGAATGTATTCGAAGGCCTCGCTGCCAAGGAGTATTGCATTTTCGCTTCCAACTATCTGTGGCCCAAGAGCGGCCTGGGCAAGGACGCGCTGCTCATGGTGCTGCGCCTCGATCAGGGCCAGCAGCTCACGGATGGCTTACGCGCCGACTTGATCAGCCGTAACCGGCGCTTGCCCGATTTCAAGCGCGTGGGCGGGTACGTGCTGTGGGAGCGGGATTTTCCCCGCACTGCGTCACTAAAAATAAAACGCACGGTGCTGGCCGAGGAAATTGCCCGCCAGTTGCCGGAGCGCGATTCTGCGGTGGTGCCGCTGTGAGCCGCCGTTTCCTGGCGGTGGTGAACCGAGCTGCCGGCGGCGGACGCTGCGGCAAGCTGGTGGACGAAGCCATGGGCAAGCTGCGCGCCGGTGGAATCGAACTCGAGCTGGCGGAAACCACCCGCCCCGGCCACGCCAGCGAAATTGCCCGCGCTGCCTATGCGCGCGGCCAGCGCAACTTTCTCGCCGTGGGCGGCGACGGCACTTCCTACGAGATCATCAACGGATTGTTTCCCCAGGCACAGGCCGGCGAGCGCCCGACCCTGGCGTTTCTTCCCCTGGGCACCGGCAATTCTTTTCTACGCGACTTCAGCGAGCGCGGACTGGAGCACGCCACGCAGGCCCTGTTGGCCGGCCAGAGGCATGCCTGCGATGTGCTGCGGCTCACCCACCGCGAAGGCGTTCTGCACTACATCAATTTGCTCAGCATGGGTTTTGCCGCCGATGTTGCCGCCGTGCGCATTCGGCGTTTCAAAAACATGGGCGAGTTGGGTTACTTGCTGGCTCTGTTCCTGTGCCTCGCCCGTCTGGACCGGCGCGCCTTTCCCCTGCGCGTGAACGGGGATGCGCGGTCTGATGCCCGGCGCTGCCTGTTTCTCACCTTCAACAACAGCAAGTTTACCGGCGGCAAAATGATGATTGCGCCCAAGGCGGAAATTGCTGACGGCCTGATCGAATATGTCCGCTGGGGACCAATTGGCCGGCTCGGGCTGCTGCGCAACCTGCCCGGCCTGTACGACGGCACGCACATCAACCATCCGCTGGCCGAACGGCACCCAGCCACCCACATTGAATTCCAGTTGGACGCGCCGGTGGACGTGATGGTGGACGGCGAAGTTTTGCGCCTGCATTGCGAGAAGCTCGATGTGCTGCCGGGGGCGCTGGAAGTGGTGGCGTGAAGAACCGGGAACCTCTGCATTTTCTGACTCCTCCTGCAGTAAAATAGCCCCATGGCCGTACGCCGTTGGGCCTCGGTGATCGTGTTTGCCCTGGGACTGGCCTTCCCCGTCTGTGCGCAGCAGTCCAGCCAGCAATCGCAACCCCCGGATCAGAACAAGAGCTCCACCCAGGACCTCCCGTCCGCTCCCATGCCGCAGCCCACCGCCGGCCAGAAGAAGCCGGACAAACTCCCCTCTGCGCCGCCAACGGAAAGGCCCACTCCGCCGTCGGACCCAGGCCCCTACGGTCCCAGCGGACCGTCGTCCGCTTCGGAACCGCCTCGGGCCGCGCCTCCCGACACGCCCGGCAGCAGCACCAGCAAGGACGACAAGGTAGACATCAGCCCTCCCGCCAATGATGCCAAAGCCCACCCCAACGCGGGCATGGACAATCCGGATATCGGCGAGTTTCATCCCTTCGACCCGCACCGCGCCGCCAAGGATGTGGAGGTGGGCAATTTCTACTTCAAGCAGCACAACTACCGTGCCGCTATCTCCCGCTACCGCGAGGCTCTGCTCTACAAGCCCAATGACGCCATCGCCACTTTCAGTCTGGCGGATGCGCTGGAAAAGTCCGGCGGCCTGCAGGAAGCTGCCCAGAATTACCGCGCTTACCTGAAAATCTTGCCGAATGGCCCCAAAGCCACGGACGCGCACAAGGCGCTGGAGCGCCTGCAGGCGAAGGGCGTGGCTGCGGCAAAGCCCAAGCCGGCCAAGACCGCCGCTGCAGCGCAGCCCAAGCAGTAGTTTTGAGTTCCCAGTCCCAGTCGGCGATTCGATGCTCCGCTAAATGAAACGCAAGGTCCCTCGGCTCGGGTTTGTCTCGCAAGCTCGACGCGCCCCCACTCGGGATGACAGATCAAGACGGAAAACGCACGGGAACACCCCCCGCGGCCCATCAATGGCCGGCTGACGCAATTCTTGAGAGGGGAGAATGAAGCAGATTTCGAGAAGCCAAAATTAGAGCCGAAAGCTGCAGGCTGAAAGCTGAAAGCTACCAACTACTTCTCCACCCTCAAAAAATCTCCGCTGGTCGCATTCACCGCTACCCGTAGCCGCGCGTCATCGGGGCCGGTGCCATAAATCACGTGCCAGATGAGCATGTTCTCCCGCGGATCCCAGTTGCAGATGTACACCACTGGCTGCTTGGCATCCTTCTTCAGTAGCTTGTCCCCGCCGTGCTTCTGTGCTACCTCGAATGCTTTGTCTGTATCAATTTTGAGGAAACCAATGTCGAACACCTGGGTGGAACTATTGGAAGGGTTGTAGCTGTCTTCCACGCCCGGGGAGATGCCAGGTGCAGGGGCATCATCAGCGTCCAGTCCCGACCAGGTGTAGGGCTTAATGGCGCGGCGCATGCTGGAGCCGAAGCCGGCGCGCCATATTCCCGACTTGCCCTCATGGCCGGCGGATTTCTTGCTCAGCTGCGAAATAATCTGGTAGGGACGCGCGTCGCCGGCCCAGCCATGCGCCGCTATGTAAAGCCGCTGAAAAGCCATTCGCCCCGTGCTCAGTTCGGCCTGTTTGGGCGCGGGCTTGGCCGGCGCCTGCTCGGCCGGCTTGCTTGGCTGCGAGGAACACCCTGCCAATATCACGAGCGCGAACAAGCCTGTCAGCAGCTTTTTCATCTCTTCCATCCTGTCAAAATCTTTTGCGACCGGGAACGTACCGCACATTCTAAACGAAAGACAAGCCATGCACAGTTATCTGCAGCGAGTCCAGCAGGCGATTGAGGATGCTGTCCGCGGCTTGGGCCTCGAGCAGTTGGCCTGGCACCGGGAAGGGAAGTGGAGCGCGGCCGCCATCCTTGAGCATCTGTCGCTCACCTATAGCGGCACCGCCAAAGGCCTGCAGCGTGGCCTGGACGGAGGACGGCCCAATATCACTCCGCCCAGCGCGGCCCAGCGTGCGGCACGGTTTGTGGTCACCGGTTTGCGCTTTATGCCGCCCGGCAGGAAGGCGCCGGCCATGGTGATGCCCAAAGGCGCGCCGCCGGAAACCGTCCTGGCTGACGTGAGGCGCAACCTGGCCGCGGCCGACGACGCCATCAGCCGCTGCGAAGCCCGTTTTGGCGCCGGAGCCAGGATTGCCAACCATCCCATCCTCGGCCCGCTGACCGCCCGGCAGTGGCGAACCTTTCACCTGGTACACGCTCGCCACCACATGAAGCAGATCGCGCGCATTCGGACGCAAATCGCGGGTTAGGCCAGGACAGCAAGGGCGCACGTCTGAGTCTTATTTCTTTGCCGCTGCTTGACCGCTCGCCAACTGGCCCAGAACTTTGCCGGCGGTTTCAGCTCCGTAAACCGGCAGCCTGGCGTCGGTCAGCACGCCCACTTGTTTGAGTACCGAAGCCTGGTCCCAGTACACGCGCTCAAAGGCGACCTTGCCATCGCGAAACCCCACAACCGCCACCAGCGGCACCTCCACCCGGCGATTCGTCGGCGCAATGCCCGGCAGCATCCAGGGCATCTCCTGGGTGTGGGTGAAG
>DATJFA010000156.1:0-6426 GCA_035496015.1 Terriglobales bacterium
CGCTCGGCGGCATGATCAATTTTGTCCTGGAAGATGACCGGGTGCGTTTCGAAATCAACCTCGCAGCCGCCGAGCTTCACCACCTCAAGCTCAGTTCCAAGCTTCTGGCCGTGGCCCGCGTGGTCAACGTTGGCGGAGGAGCGAACTGATGCGCAGCTTCCGCGACATTTCTCTGGGCAGCAAGCTCACTTTTCTTATCATGGCCACCAGCAGCACGGCCCTGCTGCTGGCCTGCCTGGCGGTGGGCGCCTACGACCTGCTCGACCTCCGGCGTAGCATGGCCAGCGACTTGCACGTCATTGCCGCCATCGTGGGCGAGAACAGCACGGCTGCGCTCACCTTCAACGACGCCAATGCCGCCCACGACGTGCTCGCCGCCCTGCGCTCCGAACCTCACATCCAGTCCGCTTGCATATTCACCCGCGACGGTCGCCAGTTTGCCCGCTACTCTCGTTTGGCCGGCGATCCCGGAGCTTGCCAGCCGCTTCGGCCTGAGGGCAGTTATTTCACCTCCAACCGCTTGCTGCAGTTTCATACCATCTCTCTTGCCGGCGAACCCCTGGGCGTCGTTTTCATCGAATCGGATCTGCAGGAACTCGCCGGCCGCCGCAACCGTTATCTGGCGATTGTCGCCGCCATTATCGCCGCTTCCCTGGGGCTGTCCTCGTTCCTTGCCTCCCGCCTGCAGCGACTGGTCTCCCAGCCCATCATCGAACTGGTGGGCACCGCCACCATCATCTCCCGCGACAAGGATTACAGCTTGCGCGCCTTCTCCCGCAGCCGCGACGAAGTAGGCAAGCTCATTGCCGCCTTCAACCAGATGCTGGAAGAAATCCAGGCGCGGGACCAGGCTTTGCAGAAGCACCGCGACCACCTGGAATCCGAGGTCGCGGCCCGCACCTCCGAGTTGCTCGCCCTCAATCAGCAACTGGTGCTTGCCAAGGACGCCGCGGAAGCCGGCAGCCGCGCCAAAAGCGAGTTCCTGGCCAATATGAGCCACGAAATTCGCACTCCCATTAACGGCATCATGGGCATGACCGAACTGGCGCTCGACACTGAACTCACCGCCGAACAGCGCGACTATCTGACTGCGGTCAAGAAGTCCAGCGACGCTCTGCTCTCCGTGGTCAACGACATCCTCGACTTCTCCAAAATTGAATCCGGCAAGCTCGATCTGGAGGCGATTCCTTTTGAATTGGCCGACTGCCTCAGCGAGGCGGTGAAGTCCATGGCCCTGCCCGCTCACCAGAAAGGTCTGGAAATTGCTTGCCGCATCGCGCCCGAGGTTCCCCAGCGCGTGCTGGGCGATCCCAGCCGCCTGCGCCAGATCCTGCTCAACCTGCTGGGCAATGCCATAAAGTTCACGGAACGCGGCCAGGTCGCGCTGCAGGTCAGCCAGGAGAGCGGCGGCAGCGAAGCCGTTCAGCTCCATTTTCAGGTCAGCGACACCGGCATCGGCATTGCAAAAGAAAAACAGGAGAGGCTGTTTGAAAAGTTCTACCAGGCTGATAGCAGCACTACCCGCCGCTTCGGCGGCACTGGGCTGGGCCTGGCCATCTGCGCCCGCCTGGTGGAACTGATGGGCGGCCGCATCTGGTTGCAGAGCGCCGAGGGCGAAGGCAGCATCTTTCACTTCCTGGCCCGCTTTCCCGTCGCTCCGCTGCAGCCGGCAGTCCCCGAGGAAACCGTGGACTTGCGCGATGTTTCCGCCCTCATCGTGGACGACAATGAAATCAACCGCAAGATTCTGCTGGAGTTCACCTCCGGGTGGGGGATGTGCGCCGTAGCCGCCCCGGACGGCGAACTGGGGCTGCAGATGATGAAAGATGCCCAGCGCCAGCATAGTCCCTTCCGCATCCTGCTCCTCGACTGCCGCATGCCCGGCGTGGACGGTTTCACCCTGGCCAAGCAGATTCATGATGATCCTGAGCTCACCGGGACCATCATCATGATGCTTACTTCCGATGCGCAGCGCGGCGACGCCGGCCGTTGTCGCGAACTGGGCATTTCCGTCTACCTCGTCAAGCCGGTTCAGAAAAAGGAACTGCTGCAGGCGCTACGGGCGGCCCTCGGCCCTGCCGCAGCGCAGCCCGCCAGCCAGGTCGTCACCCGTCACAGCCTGCGCGAGGCGCGCGCCCATTTGCGCATCCTGCTGGCGGAAGACAATCCCGTCAATCAGGCGCTCATGCTGCGCCTGCTGCAGAAGCTGGGTCACGTTCCTGTCCTCGCCACCAACGGGCGCGAGGTGCTGGTCATGCTGCAGTCGCAAGGATTCGATCTGGTCTTTATGGACGTACAGATGCCCGAACTCGACGGCCTGGCCGCCACCGCTGAGATCCGCCGCCGCGAGCAGGCCAGCGGCGGGCACCTTCCTGTTGTGGCTATGACTGCCCATGCCCTCAAAGGCGACCGTGAACGCTGCCTGGCCGCCGGCATGGATGGCTACATTGCCAAACCGGTCAAGTTCGATCTGGTGCAGCAGGAGATCGAACGCCTGTGCGGCGCTGCTTCCGCCCCTGCTCCCATTCCGTGGAGCCCCAAGCAGGCGCTGGCCCGGGTGGATGGCGACCTGGAACTGCTGCGCAAAATCACGTCCGTCTTTTTGGATGAATATCCTAAGACTCTGGAGCATCTGCGCGCCGCCATGCAGCAGGGGGATCAGCAGGCTATGCGGGAGGCGATCCACATGCTGCAGGGAGAACTCGCCTATTTCACCCTGGACGCGGCGCTGGCGGAATTGCAGAAGTTGCGCGAACTGGTGCACGCGGGCGAACTGGAGCCGGCCGCCCTTTCCCTGCAAAAGCTCGAGGCGGAACTGGAACGCTTGCGTCCGAACCTGCTGGAACTGGCTGAGGTGCAACATGAAGGTGCTGGTCGCCGAGGATGACGCTTTCTATAGCCGCATTCTGCAAAGCGTGCTCCGCGACGAGTATGAGGTTCTGATCGCGGAGGATGGCAATCGCGCCTGGGAGATGCTGCAGGCGCAAGAGGCGCCCCGCCTCGCCCTGCTGGACTGGCAAATGCCGGGCCTGGACGGCCTCGAAGTCTGCCGCAAGGTCCGCGCTAACCCCGCCATGGATGGCTTCTATCTGGTTATTGCCACGGTACGCCAGAGCCTTGATGATGTGCTCGCCGGATTCGAAGCCGGCGCTAACGACTACATTACCAAGCCCTTCCATGCGCAGGAGCTGCGCGCCCGCCTGCGCGTGGGCCGCCGCGTAATAGAACTGCAGGCAGCCCTGGCCAGCCGTGTCGCTCAGCTGCAGGACGCGCTGTCCCGCGTCAAGCAGCTGCAGGGCCTGCTGCCCATTTGCTCCTATTGCAAACGCATCCGCGACGACCACGATTACTGGCAGCAGGTGGAAACCTATATGGGCGAGCACTCCGAGGCCACTTTCACGCACGGCATTTGCCCCGAATGTTATGAGAAGTTTTTCAAGGCCGAGCTGGAAGAATTGCGCCGTGGCAAATGAAACCAGGCTTACGTTGCAGGATTCTGAGAAGCTGGAATTAACCCGCAGATGTTGTTTGTATTAGGGATGGGGTTTTGCTGGCAGCTGGCTACCACAACTGCTTTTCCTGAGAACTGAGAACCGGGAACTGAGAACTGCTTTTACGCCGGCGCCGGCAGCATGGCCGCGCCTACTTGCGATTTCAGCTTGCGTGCCCGGTCCATGGCTTCATTGGCCAGCCGGTCTGCCTCGCTGTTCGCTTGCCGCCGGATGTGCACAATGGTGAACTCGTCCAGGGACTGGATCAGCTCCTTGCACGTCTCGTGAATTGAGCGCAGGCCCGCGCTCTGGCAGGTGTAGTGCCCCGTGATCTGCTTCACTACCACTTCGGAATCGCTGAACACGCACAACCGGGAACACTGGTTATCGGCGGCGTACTCCAGGGCGGCCAGCAGCGCCGAATATTCCGCGTAATTGTTGTCCCCGGCCTCGATGGTCTCGCTGATTTCCACCCTGCGACCGCCGGGATGCTCGATCACCACTCCGATGCCCGCCGGGCCGCGGCTGCCCCGCGACCCCCCGTCCACGTAAGCCACCCACGGCGACGACATAATACCGGAGTATACACAAAAATCATGTGTATCCATAGTACCTGTTTAACTTCTTGCACCGGGGCTGCAAAAACATTTAGGATTCTCTGCCACCTGCCCAGGATGGCAGGCTGGGAAATTAAAAATGGCGCTCGCTGTAGACATCCGCCCGCATGGCCGCCTGGCTCGCGCCCTGGTGGAGCGCATGAACCAGCAGGACCTCACCATCCGCCAGCTCGCCCAGCGCACGGGCCTCACTTATGAGCACATCCGCAAGCTGGCCAAGGGCGAAGCTCACCCCTCCCGTCTGGCCCTGCAGGAACTTTGCCGCGCCTTACAACTGGAGCCCGCGCGCTGGGAAACTCTGGCGGTCGCCGACCGTATCGAAAAAAAATACGGCGGGATTCCCCACGCTCTCGCCGGCCACCACCCCGAACTCTCGTTGCTGGCTCCGTGGTGGGACGTGCTCACCGAGGAGCAAAAGGAATTTTTCCGCATTGAAATCCGCAGCGTGGCTGAAGCCAATCGCCAGCAACTTTCACGCAAGCCCGCCCGCGGCACCGCGCTGGCGGCGCCCACCGCCCGCCGCTCACGCCGCTGAACCCTTCTGAGATGTCCGTCGTCAGCCTCATTCCGGCGCCGTCCTGGCGGCATCCCCGCGTTTTTCCTGGCTTAAAACGTAGCCCCGCGCCCGCGTTTCACAATTCAGGCCGTAATTTCCACAATTTCTTCCACAGTTGCACAAAAAACGGGCATTGACTCCATTTGATAGCACTTGTACTTTAGCTTCCGTCGACGGCTGAAAGGGTTGGCATACACAAATATAGCCAGTCCGAAGTAGGCTGGGTGATCAGCCGGGTGGCGCAAGCCGCTGGGCTACCAGGCCCGAAAAAACCGGCAAGCTTTGCGAGAAGCCGCTGGGGCTTGGAACTGCGAAAGCAGTGGTCGCATCAGGGGCTGTGACGGTGCATGTTTCCACGCTGTTGACTCCCTCGCAGGAGTTGGCGGCTAGAACATAACCAATGTCACGGCCCTTTTAATTTTTTCCTGCCTGGTTTCTTTCCTGAGTTGGTGCTTCCTGGCGATCTTCTGCTGTGGCGTGGGCGCCCTCGCCCACGAAGTGGCTGGATGATTCGTGCCGACTACTGACTACTGACTACTTCTTGTAACCAATCTTCCTCAAGAACTCGTGCCGCGCGGTCACGTCGGCCGGACCCTCCACCCCCTTTGGCGCGCTGCCGTCAATCACTCCGAGCACACCTCCGCCCTGCTCGCTGCGCGCCACGATCACCTCCACCGCATTCGCGGTAGCACAGTAGATCGAGCACACTTCGGGCGCGTTGCGCACGACGTGCAGGACATTGAGAGGATAGGCGTTGCGCAGCAGCAGCACAAACACGTGTCCTGCCCCCAACGCCTGGGCGTTCTTCACCGCCGCGGAGCGCAACTCCTCATCGTTACCCTCGGCCCGTGTCAGGCAGAGTCCGGAGCTCTCGTTGAAGGCCAGGCCGAAGCGGGCCTGCGGCACCGTGGTCACCATGGCCTCGTACAGGTCTTCCACCGTCTTAATGAAGTGGGATTGGCCGATGATGATGTTGGCGTCCGCCGGGAACGCCATGCGCACACTCTGCAGTTCAAGCATGGCTCGGCCTCCTTCGCGACATGATAGTCGCGGAAGCCTTCCCTCGTCAGCCGTGGAGCGCTGGCCTGGGCCTTAGGACCTCAGCTCAATTCCTTAATGAACTTCCACAGAGGAGTCTCAAATGCCCGCGCCATTTTCGAAAGGGCCGTCAGGTTGGGACTATGATTGCCCTGTTCGTAATTCCATAGCCGGGTTAGCGAGATCCCGCTCTGCTGCGCCATCTGCCGCAGCGACCATTCACGCTCTTCTCGTTGTTTACGCAGGTGCCGAGCGAATTTTTGTCTCAAGCCCATATCAGCACTCTTCCTTTTCGTTCGATTGGCCATTTGTGCCGTTTTCCATATTTGTGATATTGAGACAGCCCCAAGCTGCAAGTTGCAGCAGTATATACCCAGCACGATTTTCTCGTCTATTTGTGAATTGAAAACAGGAGGGAAAAATGTAAGGGCCTTTTTACGAACTTAATGCGGTCTAGGCGGCTCGCTGGTTGGTCAATTGCTCCAGCCGCTCCTGGCATCGCAGGCAGTAACGCGTCCAGGGAACAGCTTCCAGCCTTCTGCTGTTGATTTCGCTTTCGCAGGCCATGCACTCGCCGTAGGTGCCCTCGTCAATTCTCTCCAAGGCTTCCGTAACCATCCGCAGGAGCCGCCGGCCATGCGTGCTGTGGGCGAAGAAGAACTCCTTGCTGGCGAAAATGCTGGCCCGTTCGGCCGCATCCTGGGGATAGTCTTCCACCACGGAA
>DATJFA010000157.1:0-2898 GCA_035496015.1 Terriglobales bacterium
CGCTCTCGACCACCTATTCCGCTACCGACCTGGCGCATGCCGATGCCGTGGTGCGCGATTTTTCCACGGTCCGCGCGCGGGTGAATGAGGCGGGGCTGGAAATTGTGCTGGGCTAGCAGTCAGCAATCAGCATTCAGCTGGTGAACAGCAGCAATTAGCATTTGGGCAGTTAGCATTTAGCCCCTGAGCCTTGATGCCGGTTCCGCGGAAAATCGTAAATGGCTAATGCCAATTGCTAACTGCTAATTGCCCGCATTCCACCAGCTGAATGCTGATTGCTGCCTCATTCCACGCACACCTCGAAATTCGTGCCTTCCCAGCGCTTCTCCTCCGTCCAGTAGAACGTGAACACCACGCGGCTGCCGGCGGGCAGTTGGTCGGTGTGCAGGTCGACAAGGTACACACCGACTCCGGTGTCGGTCGAAGAAGTGTCCTGGGCGGTGCGCCAGGCGTCCGCGCTCCAGTGCACGCTGGCCGGCGCCAAAATCTGCAAGCGCAACTTCAGTCCCGGCGGCATGCTGCGCACCTTGTGATTGAAACTCCAGATGAATACCGCGGACGCCTGCTTTTCCACCACGTAGCGCTGGTACGTTTGCGGCGCCTGGTCGAATACCTTGCCGTCGCGCAGCGAACGGCGGAGCTTCAGGTATTCGGCATGGGCCCACACCAAGGGCCGGGCTGAGCCTGATGGCCGGCCAAAGAACAATTCGAGCGGCGGGATGTCGGGAGCATCCCACACCTGCTCGGGAATCAGGCCGCTCTCGTCGGCGGATTTTTCCATGGTATGCAGCAGCGATTCGGCCGCAGCCCGCCTTCCCGCCGCCAATTCATAGTGGGCGCGCTCGCCGGTCAGCAGGGGCCAGGCTCGCCCAGTGCCGGTGCCGTCGAAGGCCGAGCCATCTTCGTGCTCGCCGTAGCCGTCGTCGTTGTAACGATGCCAGGAGGGCCCCTGCGGCAGGTCCACTTTCAGCAGCGCGTCGATCGCTTTGACCGTTGAGATGATGCGCGGATCGTCGGGAGCGCGCAGGCCAAAGCGCACCAACGCCAGCGCGTCCGGACTCACGATGCTGCTGGCGGGCTCCAGGGTATCGGCCGGAGGGCGGTTTTTGATGGGCACATAGCCCTCGAGTGCGGATGTGCAGTCCGGGTCAGCGGTGTCCGGTGGAGCCACGCGCACGTAATAGCCGTCAATGTTGAGCTTGCGCGCCAAGGGGCCGCCCACCTGGTAAATCCAGCGCTCAATGTTGGCATTCCATGCATCCGCGGTTTCGCGAAAGAGAACTGCCAGCGCGGGCTCATGATGCATTTCCGCCAACTCAGCCGCCACCAGCAGGCCGGCGATTTCCGCCGCCAGCGTGAACGGCGAATACCCGGGGTCCTCCTCCCAGCGATCCTGCTGCGTCACCGGGCCGTTACGCACCACAAATCCGGCGGCGCGGCGCACCATGGGCCAGAAGTCAGCCAGTTGGCCATCGCTGAGAGCGCTCTCTCGCCGCAGCAGGTCCACCAGCAGAATGGGCAGCGCCGTTTCGTCCATCTGAATGCCCTGCCAGTAGGAAGTTCCATCCAGCCACATGTTCTGCGGCCAGTGGCCATCGGATTCCTGGGTCACCCGCAGGTAGCCGAGCACCCGTACGGCATCCTGCCTCGCTTCGAACGCCAGCAAGCCGCTGGCGGTTTCCACCAGATCGCGCGGCCACACCAGGTGATAACCGCCCAAGTCCTCATCGCCTTTCGAGAACCCCCAGGGAATGGAGAGGCTGGCGATAATGCCGCCGGGAAAAGTCTTTTCCTCGTGGGTGCGCAGCACGCAGGCGCTAATCCGGAACATGTCGTGATTGCTCTCGCTGTCGGGCGGGTCAACTTTTTCCAGCCAGTCCTGCCAGCCCTGGACATATTCCCGGCACACGGTTTCGTATCCTTCCAGCAGGCTGGCCAGCGCGTGGGCGCCCGCTTCGGAGGCGACCTGGCCAAAGCCCAGGGAGAGCACGAACTCGCCGCCGCAGCCCGCCAGGTCCACCTCCCCGGTCAGAGCCACGTTGCCGTTCTCCGCCTTCGGATACTCCCAGGTCATTTCATAGTTGGAAAACAAGTCCTGCCAGCCGTCGGAAGTGCCCACATAACCGGCGGAGCGCTTCAGCCAACCGGTGGAAGAAGCCAGCGCCAGCGCGTGCCCGTCGCGCGACGCGTACAGCATGGGCGTGCCCTTGTAATCGCCGATGAAGCCAGTGTTGCCGTACCCGAAATTTGCCAAGTGCGGCGCCAACAGCACATAAACGTGGTAGTCAGCCAACTGCCCTTGCAGTGGCTGGAAACGAATCTTCTGCAGGCACACATGGCGGCAGGGGTCAGTGCAGATTTCCTTCTCGATGCGGTAACGGCCGTCCATCGCCGTGTTGACCAGGCGATATGCGGGCACGCCCGGCGCCAGGTAGTTCACCCCCGACGCGGCATGGCGTTTCTCCTCGGAAAAGTAAAAACGGCCGTCGGTGACAATCAATCCCAGATCGCGGGTGCAGGCAATGTCTACTCGCGGAAAGTAAATTTCGTTGACAATGCCGTGGCTAAGCGTGAACCAGACCCGGCTGGAAGGACTGAGTGCTGTCCCTACTCCGGATTTGGCGCTCGATGTCCAGCGCGGCGGAATGCCGGGCGCGCCGGGAGGATTGCTTGAACTTGGGCTGCTCATAATTTGTGGAGAACGAATTTGCCATTTTAATACCGGAGCCCGCCTGAGATGTTCGCGGAAAGCCGCGAATCTGAAACGTCAACCGTGGCTATCCGCTACAATGATCGGCCACTCCTGCAGAAAGGGCTGACGCAAATTGAAGCGTGGATTTGTCCTGCTCCTATTGATTGCATCGCTGGCCGTGGGTTACCAGAAAAAGCTTGCTGAAC
>DATJFA010000158.1:0-10300 GCA_035496015.1 Terriglobales bacterium
ACGTCCCGCCGCCGCAAGCCCTCGCCGCGGCGCTCGCGTGCAGTGTCGCGGGCGCTCAAGCGCGAGGGACGCAAGTCAGCCTCGCGACCAGCCCTGGCCAGTCAGGCGCGCCGTGCGGCACGAACCCGCGGCCGTAGCTCGCGGCGCCAGGCCGCCCGCAAGGCGGTTCGAACCAAGGGCCGGAGCGGCTTGAGAGTGGCGGCCCGCAAGGCGGCCAGAACCCGCCAGAGTCATCGCAAAGCGGCTTGAACCCTCTGCAGGCTAGCAGCCTCCCGCCAGCAACACGGTCCGGGAGGCACGCTAGCCCCATGGCACGTTTGTGCTATCGGCCGAACCAGCGCTGTACATTCGGCACGGCGCACATCGTACCGCAGGTACACCGAGGGACCATCACCTCGGTAATGACGTTTTTAGGCGCGATTCTGAACCCCATCTGTAAATACCGCAAGCTATTGTGGTCTCGATTAATCGAACCTCTATACAGGGTAGCTTAATGGAAGTTCTAACTCCCGCATTTTCCGGCGAAACCGGCAACGGGCCGGGTAAAACCCGAACAGTAACCTTGACACTTCTGGCGTAGCGGTTGAAATAGACGCAGCAACACACGAAACAACTCCCCCCAAAGTTCAACAAGAGGGCGTTTCCTCTTGTCCGTTGTTGGCCGGCTTCGCCGGAGTGTAGGCGAAGCAGGAGGGCACTGCTGTGAACGAAGTTCAAAACCACATGGCTGACGCCCCTGAGGTCATGAATATTCGCCAGGCTTCACGGTACCTGGGAGTGAGCGCAGACACGCTTTACAAGTACGTGTACGAAGAAAGAATTCCCGCTTTCAAGCTGGGGAACCGCTGGAAGTTTAAGAAAACCATCCTTGATGCCTGGATGGAGCGGAAGAGCACCCAGGGCGAAGGCCGGGGCCGGAAAAAACTCAAGGCGCACGCGGCAGGGGCGCAACAGTAAAGGCGGGGAGCATGTTTGGGAAACAATCCATAGTCGGCCTGGACGTAGGCTCCAGCAGCATCAAGGCGGTGGAACTGAGGCGCGGGCGCAAGGGCATTGAAGTGGCCCACGTCGGCCTGGAAGCTCTGCCCGCCGATATCGTGGTGGATTCCATGATTGTGGATAGCGGCACCGTGTCCAGCGCCATTTCCAAGCTGTTCACGGAAAACGAAATCAAGTCGCGGGCGGTGGCCACCTCGGTCAGCGGCCACTCGGTGATCGTGAAGAAGATTCCGCTGCCCATGATGAGCGACCAGGAGCTGGCGGAAACCATTCAGAAGGAAGCCGCGCAGGCCATTCCCTTCGATATCGCCGACGTCAGCATCGACTACCAGATCCTCTCCGAGGATCCCTCCAGCCCCACCATGGATGTGCTGCTGGTGGCGGTGAAAAAAGACAAAATTCTCAACTACACCAACGTGCTCTCCATGGCGGGCAAGTCGCCGGCCATCGTGGACATTGATGCTTTCGCGCTGCAGAACTGCTACGAGTACAACTACGAACCCGCGCCCAATTCCACCGTGGCTCTGCTCAACCTGGGCGCCAGCGTGATGAACATCAACATCGTCAAGGGCACGGTGCCGCTGTTTACCCGCGACGTCAGCGTGGGCGGGCACCAGTACACCGATTCGCTGCAGAAGGAACTGGACCTCAGCTTTGATGACGCGGAAGCGCTCAAGCTGGGCAAAAAGGTGGGCACGGTGAGCGAGGATGCCAAGCTGCCCATCCTGCAGCAGGTGACGGAAATCATCGTGCTGGAAATCCAGAAGACGTTCGACTTCTTCCGCGCCACGGCGGCGGGCGAGCACATCGAGAAAATTTATCTGGCTGGAGGCTCCTGCAAGGTCCCGGGGCTGATCGAGTCGCTGCGGCAGGAGTTTTCGCTTCCCGTGGAGGAGCTGAATCCTTTCCAGAAAGTTCTTCCGCCCATGGGCCCGGGTATGGAGCTGGTGGAACAGAACGCCGGGCAGCTGGCGGTGGCGGTAGGCCTGGCCCTGAGGAGTTTTGACGACCTATGATCCGCATCAACCTGCTGGGTGTTCCTAAATCGAAAAGCAAGCGCGGTCCCAGCCTGGCGGCGGTGGTTCCCGGCGCCGGCGTGAGCGTGGTGATGAAGGTGCTGCTGGTGTTCGCGCTGGCGGGCGCCATGAACTTCGGCTACTGGTACCACCTGAACGCGGAGAAGGCGCGCCTGGCCACGCAACTGGTGCAGGCGGAGCGCAAGAACCGCGAGCTCTCCGAGGTCAAGGCCAAGTACCTGGAGCGGGAAAAGCAGATGCAGCAGTACAAGCGCCGGGTGGATGTGATTGACGAGCTGCGTTCGCAGCAGTTCGGCCCGGTGAAGCTCATGGCCACCCTGGGCGGTACGGTGGACAACACCGAGGCGGTGTGGCTGAGCGTGGTGCGCGATCAGGGCGGCAGCATTGACATTGAGGGCCGGGCGCTGAGCGAGAACGCGGTGGCCAACCTGATCACCAACCTGCAGAAAACGGGTTATTTCAAGACCGTGGAGATGAAGGAAAGCTATCAGGACGAGCAGGTGAAGAATATGCAGGCCTTCGTTTTCACCATTACTTGCCAAAAGGCGAAGAGCTAAAAGGCGCGATTATGGCGAACCTGACTGACTTGCCGGAAGCAAAACAGTGGGCGGTGATTGCCGGAATGGCGGCGCTGCTCACCCTGGCCGCTTACTTCGGCGTGTTCCGCAGCATGAGCACCTCGAACGACGAGGATGCCCAGAAGCTGGCGACCAAGAATTCGGAGAACGCCGAACTGGAGCGTTACCGTCCCAAGCTGGTGCAGATTGAGCAGCAGATCGAAAACCTGAAGCTGCAGCTCGCCATCCAGGAGCGCATCGTGCCTGATGAAAAGCAGGCCGACAAGTTCATGCGCATGATGCAGGGGGAAGCGGAGAAGTCGGGAGTGGAGATCCGCCGCTATACCGCGAACCCCACCAGCACCCGCGAGTTCTACACCGAAGTGCCGTTTGAGATGGAACTGGATGGGCCCTATTACTCGGTGCTCAACTTCTTCGACCGGGTCGCCCACCTGGAACGCATTATCAACATTTCCAGCTTGCAGATGGCTTCCGTGGGCAAGCCCACCGATGCCAAGGCAAAGCATACGTACCAGTACTCGCCGGGCGAGAGCGTGGTTGCCACCTGTTTGGCCACCACCTTCTTCAGCCACGATCAGCAAGTTGCGCCGGCCAAGCCCGGAGCCCGGCCGGGTGCGGTGCGCTAGTAGGAGCGGATATGAAGCGAACAGCAATCATGGCGATGGTGCTGCTGGGGGCGGCCGCAATGTGGGCACAGTCGCCGCAGATTATTCAGCATGTCCGGAATAACGTGCAGACGGCGCAGAAGACGTGGAACGCGCAACAAGGCGTGGTTAGCTCGGCGGCTCCGAGCGCGGCCAGCCCGGCTGGCCCCTCGGCCGCTTCCGTGCCTGATGCCAACAAGCTGTTGCCCAAGAACGTGGTGGGCACGGCCGCAGGCGAAGAGCACATGGTGGAATCCGCCAAGCGCGACGCCAACCGGCGGGACCCGTTTCTCAGCCCGGTGGTAACCCGCATGGGCGGCCCCGGCGCCGGCTGCGCCGGAGGCAAGCGCTGCCTGGCGGCTGATTCCATCAGCCTGCGCGGCATCGTCCGGTCCCATGACGGCATGATCGCGGTGGTGGTCAACGCCGCCAACAAGGCTTATTTCCTGCGGGAGAACGATCCGATTTTTAACGGCTTTGTGGCCCGCATCACTGACGACTCCATGGTGCTGCGGGAGACGGTGCAGGATGTGCTGGGCCGCAAGAGCACCCGCGACGTGGTGAAGAAACTTTTTGTGCCGGCGGTGTAAGCAGCCGGTAAGAGCGGGCGGGAGATCTGCCCGCCAAAAAACGAATTGCACTGCACGCGCCACCCGGCAGCCACCGCTGGCAGGTGGATGGCTGAGCCGGGCGCGGGCGTGAGGGAGACGCAAATGAGGCGAATGCAATTGCTGGTAATCATTCCCCTGCTGATGTTGTCGCTGGCCGCGGCCCAGACTTCGGCGCCGCAAGTGCCCGCGGTGGCAGCGGAGCACCCACTCATCCAAAAGGTGGATGTGCTCAAGAGCGGGGACGGAATCAGCGTCGAAATTACGGGCAGCGCCCAGCTGACGGCTACCGCCATGATGGTGCCCAACCCGGACCGCGTGGTGGTGGATGTGCCCGGCGGAGTGGTGCCCCACTTCCGGCACATTGCTGTCGGCGCTGATGGCATCAAGTCGGTGCGCCTGGGCCAGAAGAGCGCCAATCCGCCGGTGGCTCGCCTGGTAGTGGACCTGGCGGCTGCGCGCGACTATCAACTCGTTCGCGCCGGCAACCGGGTTGTCCTCAAATTGCGTCCGGCGGGCGCCCTGCTGGCGCGGGCCGCCAGCGTGCCCAAGCCTGCGATTGTGCCTGCCGTCCAGCCTGTACGTGCTGCGGTGAAGGCTCCAACTGCTCCAGCTGCGCCGCAAGCGGCGGCAAATGCTGAGGCGAAGAATTTTGTGATGGTCGAGCCGCAATACAGTTCGCGCCCGGCGGATAGCATCCAGCCGCCGCAGCGCGCCCTGCAAGCGGCTGCCACCATGGCGTCCAGCTTGCCCAACAGCCTGCTGATGCCGCGCGAAAGCGCTGCCATGGACAATTCGGCGCAGAATCAGCCCAGCCAGCCGGCTGCAGCTCAGCCTTCTGCCGCCCCAGCCGCCGCGCCCGCCGCCCAAGCTCCTGCCACGGTGGTCATCAAGCCGGCGGAAAATCTGGCCGCTGAGCAGCAGCAGCAGTTCGCCAAGGGCATTCAGCCATCCGGCAAGGCTCACTACACCGGCGAGCCCGTCTCGGTGAACCTGAAGGATGTGGACCTGAAGGATTTCTTCCGCCTCATCCATGAGATCAGCGGTCTGAACATCGTGCTCGATCCTGAGGTGCATGGTTCGCTCACCATCGTGCTCGACGATGTGCCGTGGGACCAGGCCCTGGATATCGTGCTGAAGAACAACGGCCTCGATCGCCAGCTGGAGGGCAACGTTCTGCGCATTGCCACCATTGAAACTCTGCGCAAGGAAGCGGAAGCGCGCCGGGCGCAAATCGAAGCTGAAGCGCTGGCGGTGGACAAGCTTACCGTAACCCGCTACCTCAGCTATGCGCACTCCAAGGACGTAGTGCCCACCCTGAAGAAGCTGCTGAGCTCGCGGGGCGATATTATTTCCGATGACCGCACGAATGCCGTCATCATCCAGGATATTCCCAGCGTGATCCCGCAGGTTGACCGCCTGATCACGCAACTCGACCGCAAGACGCAGGAAGTGGAGATCGAGGCGCGCGTGGTGGCCGCCACCCGCACCTTTGCCCGCGACCTGGGCACGCAGTTCGCTTTTGGATGGGGCAACAGCGCCACAGCCGCGGGCGGCACTGGGGCCGTTGGAGCAACGCCCAGCCAGGTTGGCTATCTGGCTCCGCCGCCTTACTTCACCATACCCGGCGTGCCTCTGCCCACGAGCACACCTAAAGCCACCGCGGCCGCGATTCCCTTGTTCTCCAATCTGGCTTCGAGCAGTCCGACCAGCGGCTTTGGAATCACGAATCTCGGTTCCAACTATCGCCTTGATTTCGTGCTCACCATGGCGGAATCGCGCGGTTTGCTGAAGATTCTTTCGCGCCCGCGCGTGGTCACGCAGAACAACATCCAGGCGGTGGTGCGGCAGGGCTTCCGCATTCCGATCGTCACCCAGGCGCAATTGGGCGGCCCCCCGACCACTACTTACGTAGACGCCTTCCTGCGCCTCACAGTGACGCCGCAGATTACGGCGGAAAACACCATCTTCCTGAACGTGGACGTGGAAAACACCACGCCTGACTTCAGCCGCACGGTGCAGGGAAACCCCACCCTGATCACACAGCAGGCGACCACGCAGGTGCTGGTCACCGACGGCGGCACGGTGGTGATTGGCGGCGTTATCCAGACGCAGAACTCGATGAACGTGCAGCAGGTGCCTTTGCTGGGCAACATTCCGGTATTTGGCAACCTGTTCAAGCGCACGGTTGTCTCCACCTCCACGCAGGAGCTGATCTTCTTCATTACGCCGAAGATCATGCAGACCTAACCGCGAATCAAAACGCACCAACAGGCCCTCGGCGACGAGGGCCTTTGTTTTGCTTGCGTCGGCGCTAGCGCTGCGCCGAATAATGTATCTTGGAATCCAGGCAGCTTCGCCTTACACCCATCCTTGCCCAGCATGGATTACCGAACTCGCCAGAGCCGGTTGTTGCAGTCAGGTGAAGGTTCCAAGTGTGACGTCTTCCTGACCAGCCACTTGCCCAATGTGCGTTACCTGTGTGGTTTTACCGGAAGCAGCGCGGCGCTGGCGCTGGCGCCTTCCGGTGCGGTGCTCTTTACCGACGGCCGTTACACCGAGCAGGCCCGCGCGGAAGTCGTCGGAGCGCGAGTGGCCATCGTCCGCAAATCCGCCCTGCTTGCGGCGGCAGAGTGGGTGCGGAAGCGCTTCGGGCGAAAAAGACTGGTGGTGGGCATTGAAGGCGACCATCTCACAGTGGCGGCGCGGGCCCTCCTGATGCGTACGCTTGCTTCCCGTGCGCGTTTGCGCCACACGGCGGGCGCGGTCGAGCGTCTGCGCCAGGTGAAGGACCACGAGGAACTCACGCGCATGCGCGCGGCAGCCAAACTGGGGGCGTCGCTCTTCGATGTGGCACTGCGTAAAACTCGTCCCGGTGTCACCGAGGTTGCTGTGGCTGCCGAGATGGAGTACGCCGCCCGCCGGGCCGGGGCGGAGGCCATGTCATTTCCCACCATAGTGGCCGCCGGTCCCCGTACCGCCTTGCCGCACGCGCATCCTACTGCCGGCAAAGTCCCGCGCAACGGATTCGTGCTCTTCGACTTCGGTGTTATACTCGCTGGTTATTGTTCGGACATGACCCGCACAGTATGCGTGGGTCGCCCGACAGCGGAGGCCCGCCGCTTTTATGAGGCAGTTCTGGAAGCTCAACTGGCGGCCATCGCAGCAGTTCGGCCTGGAGTTGCAGTTGGCGAAGTGGACCGGGCAGCCCGGAGCGCGCTGCGCGGTGCCGGGTTGGCGCGCTACTTTACTCATTCCACGGGTCACGGCGTGGGCTTGGAAATCCACGAAGCTCCCCGCGTGGCCGCCGGACAACAGGAGCGCCTGCAGCCGGGCATGGTGATCACCGTGGAGCCGGGAGTTTACCTGGCTAACCGGGGCGGAGTGCGGATCGAGGACATGGTAGTTGTGACCGGCTCCGGTTGCGAGGTGCTCACCTCCACCAGCAAAGAATTGATCGTGCTGTAACAAGGGCGGATTCGCGGGCGGTCCAGGCCAGCAACCCGCCGCGGATAATGCGGCCGCCGGCTCCTGGGGCGGCCGAAACACGCAGTCCCTCCACCAGATCATGAATCAAAAAGAGCTCAAAGAACTCATCGAGTTCTTAATCGAGAAAGATGTCACCGAGTTTGAACTGGAGCGTGGCGACGTCAAGGTCCGCATCAAGCGTGGGGCGGAAACCGCCGCCGGCCGCGATGTGCACTATGTAACCGTACCTCCCATGGCGCCGCCCGCCGCGGTCGACCCGCGAACTGCTTCTTCGGCTCCGGTTTCTGCTCCAGCCGCCGCTTCTTCGCCGCCTGGCATTGAAGCCGCCAAAGACGAAGGACTGCACACCATCACCTCGCCCATTGTGGGCACGTTCTATGAGGCGCCCTCGCCGGGCTCGCCACCCTTCGTCAAACCTGGGGACACGGTGGAGGCGGGCCAGGTGCTCTGCATCATCGAGGCCATGAAGCTGATGAACGAAATTGAATGCGATGTGGCTGGAGAATTGGTTCGCAGGGTAGTCAATAACGGCCAGCCGGTGGAGTATGGCCAGCCCCTGTTTGAAGTGCGCCCGCGCAAGTGAAACTTTTGCTCGTTGCAGGCGTTAATACCGGGTTTCACGCTGCGGGGTGATACTCGCTGGAACCGGTCCTGGAAGCTCCGGTCGCTGCCGGATTGATACTGGCTTGAACCAGTTGTGGAAGCCCCCGGACTCCAGTCCGGGGAAAGTAGCGCCCGAGTCGCACCGGGCTTTAGCTCCTGAAATTCGCGGGCGGGGCGCCCGCGCCACAAGGTGCTCAACCGCACGGATCATGTTCAAGAAGATCTTGATTGCCAATCGCGGTGAAATTGCTCTGCGGGTGATTTGCGCCTGCAAGGAGCTGGGTATCAAGGCGGTGGCCATCTACAGCGAGGCTGACCGCCACTCGCTGCCCGTGCGCTTTGCCGACGAAGCCATCTGCATTGGCCCGCCGCAGCTTGCCCAAAGCTATCTCAATATCCCCGCGGTGATCAGCGCCGCGGAAATCGCCAATGTGGATGCCATTCATCCCGGCTATGGGCTGCTGGCGGAAAACGCTAATTTCGCCGAAGTCTGCGAAACCTGCCACATCAAGTTCATCGGGCCGCCGCCGGAAATCACCCGGCTCATGGGCGAGAAGGAAAAGGCGCGCGCGGCCATGAAGGCGGCGGGCGTGCCCATTCTGCCCGGATCCGAGGGGGTAATCAGCTCGGAAGGCGAGGCCCAGGAGTGGGCGCGCCAAATCGGCTATCCCGTGATCGTGAAGGCCTCGGCGGGTGGCGGCGGGCGCGGCATGCGCATCATCCGCAGCGACGAGGAACTGCCCAACCTGTTTCGCGCCGCCCAATCGGAGGCGGCGGCCGCTTTCGGCAATGGCGACCTTTACCTGGAAAAATTCCTGGAGCGGCCCCGCCATATTGAGTTCCAGGTGCTGGGCGATTCCTACGGCAAAGTGATCAGTTTGGGCGAGCGCGAGTGCAGCATTCAGCGTCGCCATCAGAAGCTGCTCGAGGAGTCGCCTTCCACCCAGATGACGCCCGAACTGCGCGAGCGCATCGGCTCCATGCTGGGCGCCACGCTTTCCAAGATCGGCTACGTCAACGCCGGAACGGTCGAGTTCCTCATGGACGAGGACCGCAGCCTTTATTTCATCGAAATGAACACCCGCATCCAGGTGGAGCACCCGGTCACCGAAATGGTCACCGACGTGGACCTGGTGAAGAGCCAGATTCTGCTGGCCACAGGCGGCCGCATGGACGAGGTCCTGCAGGGCAAGGTGCTGACCCGCGGGCACGCCATCGAGTGCCGCATCAATGCCGAGCACCCGGAAAAGTTCACCCCTTCGGCGGGCAAGATTACTGCTTTCCATCCCCCCGGCGGCACGGGCGTGCGCGTGGACACGGCCGCCTATGCCGAGGGCGTGATTCCGCCTTACTACGACTCCTTGATTGCCAAGCTGGTTGTGCGCGGTAAAGACCGCCCGGAGGCCATCTCCCGCATGGCGCGCGCGCTGGAGATGTTTATCGTGGAAGGCGTGTACACCACCATACCCCTGCACCGGCGCCTGCTTGCCAATGCCGATTTCCGCGCCGGCCGCTTCGACACCAACTTCCTGGTCCGCTTTCTGAATGCGGACAAGCAGGAAGCGATAACAAAGTAGTTCCCGAGTGCTTTCCGCGTAACCTGCATCACTTCCTACTGTGTGCTGGCTCACAGATTCCCAATTCGGGTCTGTCCTAATTTGGGAATTCCAGGAGGGGCATCATGCGTATCGCTCCCTTCGGCCTCGTCTTTTCGACTCTCCTTCTTTTTGTGCT
Source organism: Terriglobales bacterium (assembly GCA_035496015.1). GTDB lineage: Bacteria > Acidobacteriota > Terriglobia > Terriglobales > Acidobacteriaceae > JAICWP01. Next base: position 9,693 of record DATJFA010000158.1, read on the forward strand.
CCCTGGCACAGCTCAGAAAAACTCAACTGGCTGGACGCCGCAGAAGCAGTTTGGCATCTACACGGAGATTCCCGGCGCTACCCGGGTGGGCGCCGAGCAGTGCGCCACGTGCCACTCTGACCGGTCCCGGGACTACCAGCACGCCTTCCATGCCCAGCAGGGAGTGCAATGCGAAGACTGCCACGGTTACGGCAGCAAGCACGTGGAAGGCGGTGGCGATGTCAGCAAAATCATCAGCTTCACCAGGCGCCCACCTTCGTCCGCCAATGGCGTTTGCTTAAGCTGCCACGCGCGCGACGCCAAGGTTCGCTACTGGACGGCCGGTTCGCACTCGGCCAACCGGGTGCGCTGCATCGATTGCCACCAGGTCCATGCCCCTGCCGCGCAGGCCGCGGGTGAAAGCCACCTCCGCTTCGATACGGCCACCAGCGGCGCCTTTGCCGCAGAATCCGCAGTTCCTGAAACCAACGTGGTTCTCCGCCCCCCGGCCCAAACCAATCAGCCGGTGCCGATGCAACCAACACCTATGTTTCGCCGCAGAATCACCTCACGGTCGGATCTCGCGCGAACCTTTTGACCGGCGATGACTACTACGCCGCCTCGCAGCT
>DATJFA010000159.1:0-2281 GCA_035496015.1 Terriglobales bacterium
ATCGCCAGACGCGCCGGACAGCCAGGTCCTGGCGCAGGCCCCGCCTCCAAATGCCAGCGGCGTTTCCGCCCCCAAAATCAGCCTGCTGCTCGCGGCCACCGCGCAACCCCAGGCTTTCGTCATGCCCAGCTTCGTGGGACAGCAACTGGGCAGCGCCGTCCAGGCGGTACAGACTTCCGGAATGAAAGTAGGAAGTGTGACCTCCGCCCCGCCTCCCTCCCCGGGAACCCCGGTGTCGCCGCCATTCCCCGGCAGCACGGTCGTGACCCAAAATCCATTGCCAGGCGAAAAAGTGTTCACCGGGGCGACGATAAACTTTGAAGTCCGCTAGCCGGGTTCCGTAGCGCCGGCGTCTCGCCGGCTGTCCGGCGGTCATCGCTTCGACTTCGCTCAGGGCAGGCTTTGCTCGCCGCGCAGCGAGCATTAGCTCTTCAGTGAAGCGGATGGGACCCGCTAAAGCGATTGCGCGAAAGTCAGCGCCTCTGCAAAATCGCCACAAAAAAGCCATCGCACGGATGCACTCCAGGAATCGTCCTCAGGAAGCGTCCGCTCAACAACGAATCCAGGTCCTTCCACGCCAATTCGCCTTCCGCCCGCAGGTGTTCCAATTCCAATCGGCAATCCAACACGGAAAATTCCGCCTGGCCGGAAAGCGCCTTCTCCACGACCTCTTCATTCTCTTCCCGCTCCAGCGAACAGGTGGAATAAACCAGTCTTCCTCCCGCGGCGACACAACCCATGGCCGCGCGAAGAATCGCGAGCTGGCGCGCCTGCAAGTCAGCCAGGTCGCTCGGCTTCAGGCGCCATTTAATTTCAGGATTGTACGCCAGAGTGCCGGTGCCGGAGCAGGGAACGTCGGCCAACACCCGATCGAAGCTCGAGCTCGCATTAAAATCGAGCACGTTGGCGTTGATCACTTCCACATTCCTGGCCGGGACCAGTTTCCGCAGCAGCCGGGCACGGTGAGCATGCAGTTCCAGAGCAACAATCCCAGCGTTAGGATTACGCTCAGCCAGAACGCGCGTCTTGCCCCCGGGCGCCGCACAACAGTCCAGGATTCTCGACCCCTCGCCCACCAGCAACGCCACCAGCTGCGAGGCCTCGTCCTGAATGGCAACCCGGCCTTCCGCGAAGGCCCGGGTACGGGAAACACTTCCGCTTCGAACCCGGCGCGCCGAAGCCAATAAGTTGCCGGGCGCAAGTTCGATCCCGTCGCGCCTCAATTCCACTTCCAGGCCAGGGTCAGAAAAGCGAATCTTGGTCATCGGACCGAGCTGGTCCTGGAGGCAAATCTGCCAAGCACGCACTGGTCCGAATTGCCGCACCCACCGTTCAACCAGCCAAAGAGGGTGCGCGTATTTCTCGGAGAGTCCCACCGGGCTTCCAAGGCCGGCAGCGCGGACCTCTGGATCGTAATCCGGATTTGGGGTGGCGTCCTGGGCGGCGTTCGGGGTGCGCTCCAGCGCTGTATTCGAAGCCACGTCCGCGGCGGTAGTGCTCCCCGCAAGCTTGCGCAGCACCGCATTCGCAAATGGAGCAGCCGAAGCCTTGCGGGCGCGCTTTACCAACTCCACACTCTCGTGCACCGCGGCCCGCCCGGGAATCCGGTCAAGACATAACAATTGATATGCCGCCAACCGCAACGCCGTAAGCACTTCAATGTCGAGCTTGTCGAGTGGCTTGTCCGAAAATCGGCCGATCTGTGAATCCAGCAGCGACCGCCATCGCAGCACTCCCATTACCAGTTCGGTGGCCAGACCATGGTCGGCGGGCGAGAGTTTCGCGTGTGCGCCCGAGTGCAATAGTTCGGAGGCGTAAGCATCCTGCTGCTCGATGCGAAGCAGGATTTGGAAGGCGGCGGTGCGCGCGGGAGCAATGGACATGAATTCAAAACATCAGTTGCTAGTGATCAGTTCCCGGTTCTCAGCTTCTCGCCGTTGTGGGGCTGATGGCCGTGGATGAAGTCGGCCGCCGGCATGCGCTTTTTTCCCTCGAGTTGCACCTCGAGGATTTCGAGCGCGCCCGAGCCGCAGCCCACGAAGAGATGACCATTCTCAGCCATAACTTCAGCCGCCGCCGCGGCACGATCGACGGGTCGCGCGGCCCACAGGTGTAGGTTCTTGCCGCGGAAACTGGTGTACGCGCCCGGCCAGGGCTGAAAGCCGCGCAGGCGATTCAGGATCTCCCGGGCCGAGAGCTGAAAATCAATTTGTCCGTCTTCTTTCTTCAGAATGGGCGCCAGCGTCGCTTTTGAGTGGTCCTGCGGCCGCGGGCGCACCGT
>DATJFA010000160.1:0-2436 GCA_035496015.1 Terriglobales bacterium
CCGCCGGGCCAAGCCCTGACGCTTAAGTGGCCGGTCCTGCACTACGGGTCAGTACCGAGATTCGATCCTGCAACATGGGATTTCCGTGTTTTCGGGATGTTAGAAAAGCCCGTACGGCTTACATGGGATGAGTTCAATCGCCTGCCCAAGGCTCAGATTACCAGCGACTTTCACTGCGTTACCCGCTGGAGCCGCTTCGATAACCGCTGGGAAGGTGTCTTATTTCGCGAAGTCCTGAGCCTGGTTAGATTGCAGCCGGGCGCCGGTTTTGTGCTGGTGCACGCGGAGCAAGGGTACACCGCGAATGTGCCTCTGCCGGACCTGGACCGTGACAATGTCCTTTTTGCCACCCACCACGATGGCCAGCCGCTCGCTCCGGAACACGGCTACCCGCTGCGGCTGATCGTCCCTCACCTCTATGCCTGGAAGTCGGTTAAGTGGGTGCGTGGAATCGAATTTCTCGATCGCGATGCTGCCGGCTTCTGGGAGCGCAATGGCTATCACATGTATGGCGATCCGTGGAAAGAACAGCGGTTTGATACGGATTAAAAACCAGGAGTCAGGGGTCGGGAGTCAGGAGTCTGGCAGTGTCTCTAGAGAAATGAGCCTGAACTTATGAATAAGCAGCGGGTCGCCCAGAGAAGTCTTACTGTACCGCTTCCAGGGACTCGGCGACGCGGTTCAGGGCAATTTGAATGCGGTCCAGCTCGCGCTGCGCGGCTTCGTTCCATTCTACCGCGCGTTGCAGGTTTTCACTCAGCCAGCGCAGAGTCTGCCGGCCACGGTTGGTAAGCAACAGCGCGCCCACCCCGGCAATGCCCAGGACCGCCAATGGCACATACCACTTTCGCATCCCGCCTCCTTGTCCGCCTGCCTAAAGCCTTACACAAGTACGGCGCCGCCCGCAATGGTTAAAGGGTAGGGGGAAATCCTCAAAAAGCCGAGAAAAACGTCTGCAACGGCAGCCGCAAGCAGCCGAATGGCGGCTGGTTTCATCCAATGTTGGCAGCAACTCACACAATTTTTGAGGTCCACACATGGAGAGACTCGCTTTACGCGTGGGAGGCTATTCCCTGCTCTTTTGCGGCTTGGTGGCCGCACAAACCCTCGACCAGCCGTTGCCGGCCACAACAACCGCCCCCTCCAACTCCATTCCCGCCGGAACCAAGTTCATGGTTCGCCTGAACGATAAGCTGGATACCGGTAAAGTAAAGACAGGCAAGCACTTCCAGGCTAAGCTGGCGGAAGACCTGGCTGCCCCGGGCGGGCTGGCGATTCCCCGGGGAAAAACGGTGAAGGGACATGTAAGTTCCGTTGAAAAGGGCTTGCACGCGCGTCTGCTGCTGAGTTTCGACGAGATTGAGACCCAGCATGGCTGGATGCCGCTGGTGGCCACGGTGACGGCGGTGCCAGGCGAGCATGGGGTAAAACAGCCCAGTGCGGAGGGCGAGATCGAGCGCAAGGGGCCCAGCAAGGGTCGAATGATCGAAAGCGCGGCCATCGGGGCCGGCGTGGGCGCGCTGGGCGGTGTGGTGGCAGGCGGAAGCCACGGAGCCGCTATTGGCGCGGGGGTGGGCGGCGGCGCGGGCCTGGGAGCAGGGTTGCTGACCGACCGTAGCCTGAAACTCAACAAGGGGCAAATGCTCGAGGTGCGGCTGGACCGTCCGCTGCAGGTGCCCGTGCACTAGAATGGCCCTTCCCGCTGAAGTGCAAGCGGTGCGCTCGGAATCGGCTGGAAAGAAATGAGGGGGCCTCGTATGACCAGCAGGCTCGCAGTCCTATTCGCGCTTGCGCTTGTGCTGGGTGCGACGGCGGTGGCCCAGGAGCACCCGGCGGTAACGGCGCAGCCCAACACCATCTACGTGGGCGCGGATGGCAAGTATGAAACCGCGCCTGACACGGCGCTGGTGCAATTCAACATTTCCGCCCAGGAGGAGACGGCCAGGGCGGCTTATGAGCGGGCCAGCCACGCCGCCGAGCAGATTCGCCAGATTCTGCGCTCTAACGGCATCGAGCTCAAAACCGCCGAGATCAGCTTTTTTTCCCTGGACCCCGTTTATGACTACCGCAGTCCCAAGCGCAAGCTCATCGCCTACCGCGTAAACAGCAGCGTGTCGGTCAAGCTGAAAGACTTTTCGAAGGTGGCGCCGATGGTCTCGCAAATTTCCGATCTGGATGTGACGGCTAACCAGAGCGTCAGCTACACGCTGGAGAACATAGATGCCGCGAAACTGAAAGCCACCGAAGACTCCTACCAGCGCGCCCGCGAGGAAGCGGCAACTGTGGCCCGCGCCGCACAAAGGACCCTGGGCGAGCTCTCCTATGCTTCCGAGGACACCTTCGAGCAGGTGCGGGTGGTTGCCCCCATGATGCGCCAGGCAATGGGCGCGGCCATGGCGGCGCCGGCGCCCACGGAACAATTCACCCCACAGAAGA
>DATJFA010000161.1:0-5015 GCA_035496015.1 Terriglobales bacterium
CCAGCGAACTGGCCACCATGGGAACATCAGCGGCCCAGGCTGCCAGGCCCAGAAGCAACACGGCGAGTGAAACTGCGAGACTTGCGCGGCGCATTGAGAGAACCTCCTGATTTAAGACCCAAATGCGCATATAGATGCGGCACGAAAGTAGGGAGGATGGCGGGGGAGACCTGTGCGCCTGCGGCAGGAGAGCAGGCCTAAGCTGCTCCTCACGAGGAACCGGGCTGCGGCAGGACGAAGTGGCTGTCTACAAACTCATCGTAGGCTGTGGAATTTTCGCGCGCACCGCCCGACGGGGGCTGGTTCACGTACTCCCAATAAACTGTGTCATCCTCCACCCGCTTGATGCGCTTGCGCGCGCCCCCGCGGTCCTTCACCAGGAAGCCAGGCTGCAGAGCTCCGCGGCACCCCGAGTCGTTGCTGCTCATATTTTTTCTCCCTGCAGAGTCCGGAGGCGTGTTTGGGCGCCGGGCGGAAACCGCTGCTTCTAACTTGGAGAGAGGCCTTTTCGGCTGACGTTGCCATGTCCGGCACAAATAACGTGCGAACCGAGTGGCAGGATTGCAAGGACCACCAACCCGGCCGTGGCTTATTCAAACCGCAGCGCTGTCATGGGACTGACGCGCGTAGCTCGCCGGGCGGGCACCCACACCGCCAGCAGCGCGACCGCGCTAAGCAGAAGCGGGGTGACGAGAAAGGCGGCAGGATCCCACGCCGTCACTCCAAACAGAAACAGATTCATAAAACGCGAGAGCCACAAAGCGCCCCCAATCCCGATGACCACTCCCATAATCGTCAGGGACATCCCCTGGCGCACCACCATGTTGCGCACATCGGAGGACTGCGCTCCCAGAGCCATGCGGATGCCCAATTCCTGGGTCCGCTGTTGCACGGAGTAGGCCATCAAACCGTAAATGCCGATGGCAGCCATAAGCAGGGCCGAAAACCCGAAAACGCTCAGCAGAAGCATGTTGAAACGCTGGCGGGAGGTGGTGACGATGACCATTTCGTCCATGGTACGTAGGTGGGCGACGGCCAGGCCTCCGCTGGCGTCGCGCAGGGCGGCGGAAATCGGCTTCACGAGAGTATGCGGCTCCACACGAGTGCGCACGATCCACCACAGCGGTGCGATGCGCGAATTCAGTGCCGTCACTTTGTCCGGCATCTGCGCGATGGGAATATACATAGTGGGGATGGGGTTCTGGTTCAGCCCCTGGTCGCGCATATCGCCCACCACCCCGATAATCTGCCGCGGCGGCTCAACGAACACCGGTCCCATGCTGGCGCCCACCAGCAAGCGATCCTGCAGCGGGTCGCCCGTAGGCCAGTATTGTCTGGCCATGGCTTCATTGATGATCACCACTCCCGGCGCCGAACCATCATCCTGCCGGGTGAAATCGCGCCCGCGCAGAATGGGTACCTTGAAGGCATCAAAAAAGCTCCAGGAAACAGGAAAGTAGCCGCCCTCGCCAGTAGTGGGGGTGTTGCCTTTTGGGCGGCCTACGATGTCGAAGGGCAGGCCAAAGCCGCCTTGCAGCGGCAGGCAGCACGAGGCGGCCGCGCTCTCCACGCCCGGAATGGCATCCAGGCGCTCCGTGCCGTCGCGAATAATCTGCGCCACACCCGCGGTTTTCTGAAAACGTTCGCCGCCGATGGACATGGTCATGGTGAGCACGTTGTGGGTCTGGAAGCCGGGGTCTACCGCCTGCAGCTTCATGAAGGTGCGGATCAGCAGGCCAGCGCCCACCACCAGCACCAGTGCCAGCGCGACTTCACTCACCACCAGGGTGGAGCGTATTTTGCCGCTGCGGAAGCCGACGCCGGAGCGATTGCTGCTCTCGTTGATGGCTGCCGACAGATTGGAGCGGGTGGCGGCGATGGCGGGCACCAGCCCAAACAGAATTCCGGTCAGCAACGAGACACCGAAGGTGAAGAACACGACATTTTGATCCAGCGCAACTGCCGAGCCATCCTGACCGATGCGTGGAATATCTCCGGGGCTGAGCGCAAGCAGCATGCGCACGCCTGTAAAGCCGAGGGCCAAGCCCAGCAACCCGCCGCTGAGGGAAAGGGCCACGCTTTCCGCCAGCATCTGGCGGATGATGTGGCCGCGTCCGGCACCCAGGGCGGCGCGGGTGGCCAGTTCGCGTTTGCGGCCGGTGGCGCGCATGAGCAGAAGGTTGGCCACATTGGCGCAGGCGATAAGCAGCACCAGGCCCACGGCTCCCAGCAGAACCAGCAGCGACGAACGCGTGTCGCCGACCATTGTTTCTTCCAGCGGCACCACGCTGAAGCTGCTCTTCGGGTCCAGCGTCCCCGGATAAGCGCGGCGATACTGCTCTGTCGCAAGTTTCAGCTGTGCGTTGGCCGTGGGCAGCTGGATGCCAGGTTTGAGCCGGGCTGCCACCGCGAAGTAATTGGCCATGTCCTGCGAAGTGAGATCGAACTGGTATGGTAGCCAGAGGTCCCCGCCAGCCTCGGTAACAAAGCCGCGTCCGATGATGCCCACCACCTGATAGCTCTCGCCGTCAAGCTGGATATTTCTGCCCACGATGCCGGGATCGCCGCCGAAGCGGCGCTTCCACAAGCCGTAGCTGAGGACAACCACATGCCCGCCATGGGGGCTGTCCTCAGCGGCGGTGAAGGTGCGCCCCGCCAGGATGGGCGCGCCAAATACGCGGAAGTAATCGCCGGTCACATGGAGGCCTTGTACCTGCTCTGGCTCGCCGCCACCGGCAAGGTTGAGGCCGGAACCTCCCTGGTCGTAACCGGCGACATACTGGAAAATGCTGGTCTGCTGCCGCCAGATATTGAACTTGGGCACGCTGGCGCCCTGGAACGATCCCTGCGGCCCGGTTTCCATCAGTTGCACCAGCGACTGCGGTTCGGGATAGGTGAGCGGCTTCAGCAGCACCGTGTTGATGACCGAGAAGACTGCGGTGTTGCAGCCAATGCCGACGGCAATCACGATGACGGCAATGGCGGTGAAGCCCGGCATCTTGGCGAGCGAGCGCAGGGCGAAGCGGAAGTCCCGCCAGGCGTCCTCCATCCAGAACAAGAAGCGCAAGCGCCGGCGGCGACCTCGCGTGTCGTCCGAAGCTAGGATTTCTAGGGCGCACATGACTTCCGCCGATACGAATTTATCGGACGTTACTATACTCCTTCAAGCTACTGCTCAGCCTTGCGCCTTGAGCAGTCGCCGCATTACAGGCCCCACTTTTCGGCTATAGTGCGTCCATGACCGGAGAAATCGTTATTCGCCAGGCGAGGGCGGAGGAGAACCGGGCGATTCACGAGTTGGTTCAGACCATCGCAGACGAGACCTTTGCTTCTTTATTCCCAAACCAACAAGCACCAATCGGTGAAGCCAATTGGTTCTCAGCCTGGCTGGCGGTTTCGGAAGGAGACATTGTTGGTGTGACCATGACTCGGGAAGAGTGGGTGAGCGATTTGTGGGTTCGAAGTGATAGCCGGAGGACTGGAATCGGAGCTAAGCTGCTGGCGCATGCGGAACGTGAAATACGCAATAGGGGGCATCAGACATTTCGACTTCGGGTAGTCAAATCGAATACTCGGGCTGTGCAGTTCTATCAAAACCAGGGCTGGAGAGTTCACCGCGAATTTCCTCATGAGAAATTCGGGCACCCAATGTATGAAATGATCAAGTTGGGCGCGCCGGTCAGCTAGCTAGCCAGCTATTTAGCTTTTTTTCTGCGCTCGCAACTGATGTTTCCATCCCAGAATGCGGGCTTTATTGGCCTCAGCCTCCGCTTCCGGAACCATACCCTTCTTCTGGTACAAGATGGAAAGCGTGGTGTGGGCGAGCACGTCTTCGGGATCGGTTTCGGAAATGCGCCGGGCAACCGTTACGGCCTCCTCAAGCTGGTCCTGGTCCTGGTAGATGCGCACCAGGCCGTGCATGGGGTCGGTAAAACGGGGATCAGCCGCGAGGGCAAGCTGGTATTCGGCAATAGCGGCCTGTTGCTCGCCTCGGGCAAACAGCTCCAGGCCGGCCAGAAAGTGCTGTTCCGCCGCGTTACCGTTTTCTTCACCCACTAACACTCCTCAGAACGGCGATTCTAGCATCCAGAAGAAAAGAAAAAGGGCGGCCAGTGGCCGCCCTGCTCGGTTCCCAACTGATATTTACGCTGCCCGGTCGCGAATGTTGCTGCGCACCCGGCGCTTGCTGTCCTCATCCAGGTTGCTTATGCCATGGCGCTCGCGTCCGTGGCGTTCGATCTGCGGCAGCAACTCGTCTTCGGAACGGCCGCTAACCTCCCAGTTGCAGTCCTTGTGTCCCATGTCGGCGCATTTGAAGGTCTTCTGATTGCTTTTGCTCTCATCTGCCATAGCTTCCCTCCAATTTGGAATGACTAACTTCAGTTGGATGGGAAGGAAGCCAGGGAATGATGCCTCAGAAGCAGTAGTCAGGAGTCGGTTATCAGGACTCAGCAGCAGAACCTGTGGTGCAGACCTCGGACTAACAAAACCTTGTGGCGCGGGCGCCCCGCCCGCGAGTCGTTGGCTTCAAGTTCCTGGCTGCGGTAAGCTCGACCGCGACTTGAAGCTCAAAACTTCAAATAGTTATAGCCTAAGTCTTTTTTGCTGCGGCCCGCTCCTCCCGCTTCCGCCTTGCCCAGCCTTCCTTGTTAACTTGGCGGCCGCGGCCGATGGCCAGGGCGTCGTCGGGAATGTCCTCGGTAATACAGGAAGCGGCGCCGATATAAGCGCCCTTGCCGACCTTCACTGGCGCTACCAGGGTGGCGTCGCTGCCGATGAAGGCACGGTCGCCGATCACCGTGGGATATTTGCCAAAGCCGTCGTAATTACAAGTGATGGTGCCGGCGCCTACATTCACCCCTTCGCCCACCTCCGCATCGCCCAGGTAGCTCAGGTGCTGCGCCTTGGAGCCCTTGCCCAGCTTCAGCTTTTTGCCTTCCACAAAATTGCCCATGTGCGCGCCTTCGGCAATGTGGCAGCCGGGACGCAAATGGGTATATGGACCGAGCACCGCT
>DATJFA010000162.1:0-2145 GCA_035496015.1 Terriglobales bacterium
CGGCTCGCCGCGACCGTCGCCAGTACCCGCGCTTTCGCTTTCAGGGCAATGTGCAGGTGAGCCGGGCGGAATCCGGCCAGCACGTCTGGGCCAAGCTGGGCGACCTGAGCCTCGGCGGCTGTTATCTCAGCACTCCCGTGCCGGAGGCGATAGGCGCCAAGCTCCGTCTCCTCCTGCAAATTGAAAATAACAGGATTGCCGCTCTCGGCGAGGTGCGCAGCTGCGTCCCGGCCCTGGGCATGGGAGTTCAGTTCACAGAATTTGAAAGCGGTTCGCGTGAGCTCCTGAAGCAGGTACTTGACCGCCTCAGTCCGCCCAAGCTGGTGGGCCGGCCACAAGTCGCCACCCCACCCGAATTGTCGGGCAGTGCACAAGCTCTGGTGGCCGCCTTGCGAAATCATTTTGAAGGACACAACGTGTTGACCAGCCCGGAATTTGAGGCCCTTGTGAAAGCACTAGGCGAGAAAAAAATGTCCCCCAGGCCGGCAGCCGCCGTGCCTGCCAAACCTGCCTAACGCGCTCCGCGCGAATTTGCAGCAGCCAATTCCTTAACTGCTTGCCGGAAATAGTCCAAGGAGAACTTTAATCCCGTTTCCAAATCAACCTTGGGCTCCCAGCCGAGTATGCTGCGCGCCTTGCTGATGTCCGGGCGGCGTTGCTTCGGATCGTCCGGCGGCAGGGGCAGGAATTTGATCTGGCTCTTCGACCCCGTTACCTGCAATACCTTCTGTGCGCACTCCAGGATGGTGAATTCGCTGGGGTTGCCTATGTTCACCGGCCCCGGTTCCTGCGACCACGCCAGCCGCAGCAGGCCATCAATCTCATCCGCAACGTAGCAGAAGCTGCGCGTCTGTTTCCCGTCGCCGTATACGGTCAGATCTTCCCCGCGCAGGGCCTGCTTCATGAAGTTGGGAACTACGCGCCCGTCGTTGATCTGCATGCGCGGCCCGTAGGTGTTGAAGATGCGCACAATGCGCGTCTCCAGCTTGTGGTAGCGGCGGTAGGCCACAGTCGCCGCCTCGGAGAATCGTTTGGCTTCGTCATACACGGAACGCGGCCCGATGGGATTAACGTGCCCCCAGTAGCTCTCTTTTTGCGGATGCTCTTCCGGATCGCCATAACATTCCGAAGTCGAGGAAAGAAAAAATTTGGCTCCGTACTTGCGTGCGACCTCCAGCGCGTTGAAGGTTCCCAGGGAGCCCACCCGCAGCGTGGGTATTCCATGGATGGTGTAATCCACCGGACTGGCGGGCGAGGCCAGATGAAACACGTAGTCCACTTTGCCGCAGTCAAATGGTTCGCAAATGTCCACGCGGCGCAGTTCGAAGCGCGGCTCGTGGCGCAAGTGCTCCAGGTTGGCGGCATTGCCGGTCAGCAGGTTATCCACCGCCACCACGGAGTGTCCCTCCGCCAGCAGGGCGTCGCACAGGTGGGAGCCCAGAAAACCGGCGCCCCCGGTCACGATGGCGCGTAATTTGTTCATCAGAATTTAACGGGAGCCCGGCGCGCTGCCGGCGTTGGCCGGCTGCGATTTGGGCGCGGCCAGAGGACGGCCCACGCTGTAGTAGTGAAATCCCAGGGCGGCCATCCGCTCTGGACTGTACATATTCCTGCCGTCTATGACGATGGGATAACGCAACAGCTCGCGCACGCGCTCCAGGTCCAGAGAAGCGAATTCCTCCCAGTCGGTAAGCACCAGCAGCGCATCCGCTCCCTTGACGGCGTCATAAGCGTTGGCCGTAAAACTCACGCGTTTGCCCAGCGTCTCCCGCGCCCGCTCGGAGGCGGCCGGATCGTAAGCCACCACCTGGCTGCCTTCCTTCAGCAGCGACTCCACCAGGGCCAGCGCCGGTGATTCGCGCACGTCATCGGTGCCGCCCTTAAATGCCAGGCCCAATACCGCCAGCCGCTTGCCTTTCAGAGTCCACAACGCGTGCCGCACTTTGCGCAGGAAGCGCTGCCGCATTTCCTCGTTGATGCGGATCACCTCGTCCAGCAGGCCGAAGTCGTATCCGCACTCGCGCGCCACGGCACGAAACGCCATCAAATCCTTGGGAAAACAGGAGCCGCCATAACCCACACCCGGCCTGAGAAAGCGCCGCCCGAAGCGCGAATCCGTGCCCATGCCTTCGCACACCTGGGCCA
>DATJFA010000163.1:0-11924 GCA_035496015.1 Terriglobales bacterium
CGGCACTATCTATATCAACATCCAAGCTAAGCACCTGGCCAGGCCTGATCAGCTGCATCCGGCCAAGACGGCTTACGTGGTCTGGGTGCAGCCCCCGGGTGAGCCGCCGCAGAATCATGGAGTGCTGCAGGTAAACGACAAGCTGGAAGCGACTTACTTCACCACTGTGCACACCAATAATTTCGATGTATTTGTGACGGCTGAGGACAATTCCAAAGCGATGCGGCCAACCGGCGAGCACCTGCTCAGCGCACATAACTGAGCTCTCGTCACGCGGGGATGGAATGTGCGACGGTGCCGCCTGGAACGAATCAGGATGCGCGACGGCAGAGGCGTTGCGCGCGAGGTTTCGTTCGGGTGAGCAAAGTGGGTGCCTACGGGTGCGACGGCCGGCCTCTTTTGAGCCACTCCAGAAACATCTGCTCCTCGCAACGGTCAGCGCTGCGCAGCACATGGCGGAGGCTGTTGCCGCTCACAAAATGGCAAACTTCCTCGGCTACGTTCTTCACGTGGTCGCCGGCCCGCTCCAGCGCTTGCGCCATAAGCAGCACCTGAATACTCTCCCGGCAAGGCTCGGCTTCAGGATTCTCAATGTGGCGCGCGAAAATCAGATTGCGCAGTCGGTCCAGTTCTCCATCGCTGCGTAGCACATTGATCGCGCGGTTTACATCACGCCCGGCGAACGCCTGGTAGCCGTCTGCCAGCATCTTTTCCAGAACCGAAGCCATGCGGATAAGGTCCTGCACATCGCGGCTCTCCAGACGCGCTCCTACGGCACGCCCGGCCGAGGCGAAACTGGCCACCAGGTCGCCAATGCGCTCCAGATCGGTCATGCACTTCATGCAGGCCAGCAATTCGCGCCGCTGCGGATCGCTGGCTCCCGCCAGGCCGGCGCTCAGCCGCTGATCGAGCTCGCGGTCCAGGCGATCCAGTTCACGCTCGCATTCGTCCACCTTGCTGTAAAGGGAGGGCGCCGCTGAGCCCAGGGCATCGGCAACGTGCGCCGCCTCCTCCTTCGCCAGCTGGCAGGCGCGCAAGGTGAGGCCAACCAGATAAGCATGCTCGGCTGAGGAATCTTCAGGAACGACTTCCGCGGGCAGCGCCATGACAACACCTCGTTGCTGCATTGGTGGAACCGCACCGAGGGTAGTGCGCGGATGTTAAAAGGGAGTTACAGGAAGATGAATTTGCTGTAAAAGGCTCTACCCCAGCTTCGATCCGTTGGGCACCTTCCTCTCGGGATGCAGCAAAACCACTTCTCCGCCCGGAAGGTAGAACCCTGTCGTCAATACCTCGGAAAAGAATGTCGCCACCTGTTTCGGCGGGAAATTAACCACGCCCAGTATCTGCTTTCCAAGCAGATATTCCTTGCTGTACAAATCTTTGATCTGGGCGCTCGAGCGCTTGATCCCCAGTTCGCCAAAATCAATTTTCAGCTTGTATGTGGGCTTCCGCGCCTCGGGAAAATCCTCCACCTCAACGATGGTTCCGGCGCGGAGCTCAACTTTTTCGAAATCTTTCCATATGATCTGTTCCATTACTCGCTCTCCAATCCCGCCCTCCGGCCGATAATTGTATACAGCGCCTGATTTGCTGCATACGATGAAGCACGAGGTTCACATAACGATGCCGCACAGTGAGAGTGTTATGCGGATTTCCCCTGGCGCCCTCCAGCAAGCCCGGCAGCGCATCCGTGCCGAGTTTCTCAATACCCCGCAGCTTGAAAATCACGAGCTCTCTCGGGCGGTGGGAACCCGGCTGCTCTGCAAGGACGAGACCAGGAATGCGGTCGGATCTTTTAAGGGGCGTGGCACGGACTCATTTATTGGCTCACTGACCCCGGAGGTGAGCTCCCTGGTGACCGCTTCAGCAGGCAACTTCGGGCTGGCGCTGGCCTACGCCGCAAAACGCCGCGGTATCCAGGTCACCATCTTTGCGGCCGAGACTGCCAGTCCCATAAAACTGGACCGGATCCGCTCGGCGGGTGCGGAGCTCAAGCTGGCAGGGCGGGATTTCGATGAAGCCAAAGACCACGCTCGGGCCGCCGCGAAGCACATGCAAGCCATGTTTGTCGAGGATGGACGCGAGCCGGCCATTACCGCCGGCGCTGGAACCATAGCAATGGAACTAACTGATTTCTCGGAACAGATTGACACGATGATCGTGCCATTGGGCAATGGAGCCCTGCTGGCTGGCATTGGCTGCTGGCTTCGCTCCCGGTCTCCGCGGACGCGAATAGTCGGAGTCTGCGCCGAGGGCGCGCCCGCCATGGCGCTCTCCTGGCGTGGTCATACCCCGCAGAGTACACCCAGTGTTGACACCATCGCGGACGGCATTGCCGTGCGCGTGCCGGTTCCGGAGGCGCTGGCCGACCTGGAGAATGCTGTTGATGATATTGTCCTGGTCAGCGACGACGCCATGAAGCAAGCTCTGAGGCTGGTTCACCGCCACTTAAATCTCATCGCCGAACCAGCCGGCGTAGCTGGTGTGGCCGCTCTGCTCCGCCATTCCTCATTGGCGCGCGGTCTGGTGTGTACCCCAATCACTGGCGGTAACGTGGCGAAGGAGCAATTGCGCCAGTGGCTGGCTGAAACTCCATAACCTTTCTTCACGCGGGCTCAATCGCCGATGTCCTCATTCCACAGATCAGGATGGGCGGCGATGAACTCGCGCATCAGCGCGATGCACTCCGCATCATCCAGAACGCTTAGCGCTACACCCGAAGAGCGAAACAGGTCCTCCGCACCGCGGAAATTCTTATTCTCCCCGACGATGACCCTGGGAACCTTGAATAGCAGAGTGGTGCCAGTACACATCACGCAGGGACTCAGGGTGCTGACCAGGGTCAAGTAGCGCCAGTCGCGCCGACGGCCCGCGTTGCGGATGCAAACCACCTCCGCGTGAGCGGTGGGGTCACCGCTCTGTACCCGCAGGTTGTGCCCACGCGCCACTATGCGCCCTTGCGAATCAGCCAGCACCGAGCCGATGGGAAGCCCGCCTTGCGCCAGTCCCGCTTTGGCTTCCGCCAGCGCTTCCCGTAATAGCTCCTCATCGCGCATCGCCTCTGGCCTCCCTCGGCCTATTTATAACCGCAGAGGACACAGAGGACGCAAGGGAAATCAGATTGAACAATAGAGGATGCGTGCTCGCGGCTTATGGTTCATAGCCTGGGGGTCCCTCCATCCCAGGATCCCTCTGCGTCCTTGGCGTCCTCTGCGGTGTTCATTTGATGGCTGGTGACATAGTAATCTGGGCTACACGCTAGAATTGCCTGACCATGGAACTCACGCTGAAGAACAAAACTGCGCTGGTCACCGGCGCGAATGGCGGCCTGGGCACGCACGTCACCCGTGCGCTGCTGGAAGCCGGCGCCAAGGTGGCCGGACTGGCGCCGCAGATTCGCCAAGCGGACTTCGATCATCCTTCGTTCATTCCGCTGGCAGCGCAGATCAACAATTCAGAATCGGCCAAAGCTGCCGTGGACGCAGCCGTTGCCCGCCTGGGCAAGTTGGACATTCTGGCCCACCTGGTGGGCGGATTCGCCGGCGGCAAGCGGGTGGACGAGATCGACGACGCCACCTGGCAGCGCATGTTCGATCTCAACCTGAACAGCGCGTTTCAGGTGCTGCGCGGGGCAATTTCCCACATGCGCGGCGCCAGAAGCGGCCGGATCATTGCCATCGGCAGTCGCGCCGCCGTGGACCCCGGGGCCACCCTTGCCGCCTACAACGCCTCCAAGGCAGCGTTGGTTTCACTCATTCGCACGGTCGCGCTGGAAAATAGAGACGCAGGCATCACCGCCAACGTCATTCTGCCCGGAACCATGGACACGCCCGCCAATAGGCAATCCGATCCTGGCGCCGATTTTTCGAAATGGGTGCAGCCGGCCAGCGTGGCCAGCCTAATCGTGTGGCTGGCCGGCGACCAGGCAAAAGATGTAACCGGAGCGGTGATTCCGGTGTACGGGGCCGGACTATGACGTTGCGCTGGCGGTGGCAACCGCACTGTGGCTGCGCGCTGCTTCCTTCCTGAACGCTGCCGCTTCTTTGGCCTCGTTGCTGGCTTCCAGCGTCAAATCACGGGCCCCAAACTGCACTCCTATCTTCCTCAGGAAATCATAGGGCGGCGTGCCGCCGGCGAATACCCATACAAAATCGTTGGCCAATTCGCGCAGCTCACCCTTAATGTCAATCAGCACTAAACCTTCCCGGATCTCTTTCACGTTTGAGCTCAGCACCACTTTCACCTTGCCGCTGCGGACGCACTCCGCCAGGCGCTGCACGTTGCGCTCCTTGATGCGGCTGAACTGGTCGCCGCGGTAGGAAAGCGTGACCTCGTTGCCCTTCTGATGCGCCAGCCCCATGGCCGCTTCCACCGCGCTATCGCCGCCGCCAACTACCAGGATCTTCTTGTTGATGTAATGGTCGGCCTCGATCAGCCGGTACATCACCTTGGGCAGCTCTTCCCCTTTGACGCCCAGCTTGCGCGGCGTGCCGGTGCGGCCCAGGGCCAGCACCACCGCCCGAGTTCGGTATTGCGCCTTGCTGGTCGCGACCCAGAAAATGCCGTCCGCGCCTGGCTTGATGTCCTCCACTTTTTCGCCGCTGTGAATTTTGAAGTCGGCGCGATGCAGAATCTTGTCCCAGAACGCCAGCAGCTTTTCTTTCGAAAGCTCCGTGCTCTTGAACTTCCCGTACATGGGAAATTCCACCGGGCTGGTCATCACCAGCTTCTGCCGCGGATATTTCGCCACCGTGCCGCCCACTTCATCCTGCTCGACGGTCACATAGTTGAGCTTGCGCTCGATGGCGCGCAGCGATGCGCTGATGCCCGCCGGGCCGGCGCCCACAATGAGCACGTCGTAAACCCCGGGCACGGACTGCGCTGGACTTTTGGCCTCGAGGCGGCTGACGATGGTGTCCACACACGCGCGGCCCTGGTTCACCGCATTTTTGATCAGCGCCAGCCCGCCCAGTTCGCCCACCACAAAGAGGTTGCGAATGCTGGTCTCGTGCTCGGGAGTTAGGAACGGCATGTCCGCGCCGATGCTGGGGCTGGCCATCACCATAGTGATGGCGCCCACGGGGCAGGCGTCCGCGCACAAGCCGTGGCCGATGCACTTGTAGCCATTAATGATGGCCGCTTTGCCGCCAATCATGCCCAGCACATCGCCTTCCGGGCACACCGAGGTGCAGGTGGCGCAACCGATGCACCAGGCGGTGTCAATGCGCGGATGCTGCGCCTTGGGGCCTTCGGAAAACAGCTTGCCCTTCTCCGCCGCCTCCCGCGCCCGCTCCTCCCGCTTAGCCAGTTTCAGCAGGTAACCACGCATGAAGAACAGCGTGACCAGCACGGCGATCAGAAATGCGAACAGGTTTCCCATGGCATTGGCCTCACATGTATCCCAGCAACAGGACTACGCCGATGTGAATGCAGGCCAGCACGGCAAAGGAATAGCTGAATGGCCGGTGCACCACGTGCCATAGATGAAACACCTGCTGCGAGCGCGAAAGAAACAGGATTCGCTTGGAGAGCGCGGCCTGCTCGCGCGCAATATGAATTACGCCTTCAACTTCCGCATGGCTGCTGGGCAGCAGCCCGCCCAGGGTTGAGAACACGCCTCCCCATCCCAGTGCCCGTTGCCGCAGGCGAGCCACATGGAAGGGCCGCGCCAGGTCGAGCATCAGCATGTAAACCAGCGCCACCAGGGCCGGCAGTTCATTCACCCGCTGCGGGCTGGGCAAGCGGAACAGCGGCCGCAGTTGCGCAGGCGAGATCAACCGCTGCACCGCCAGTTGGCGCGTAAGCTTTTCCTGCAGCTCCTGCGATTCCTTCAGCGAGAGCTCAGCCGTGCTCAGACTGCGCGGAATCTGAGCATAGAGATAGCGCCCGACTACGCCGCTCAGCGCCACCGCTGCCATAATCCAGAACGCCATGCCGGCGATGCCGCGGAACTTGAATGAGGCGTGGAAGGCGATGACCAGCGGCGCCGTCAATCCCAGCAGCACGTGCGCGTCCAGCCAGTTCCTCGCGCTGCCCTGCCGCGAAAGCCATTTCCAGCGCTTGCGGATGGGATAAAGGAAAATGGCAAAGAACATGGCCAGGCCCAGAATGCCCAGCTTCAGTCCGATGGCCCCGCTCGGCTTCAGCAGGTCATACTTGGGAGAAAGCGGGCGCTGCGCTGCGCCCAGCGTGTAGTAGTCGAACCCGTACAGCGAGAGCGCCAGAAACAGCGTTCCCGCCAGGCAGTAGCCGCCAATCAGCAAAAATCGAAACCCGCTTCGCTGCCCGTGTGCCGGCAAAGCGGAAGTGGCGATAGTGGCATTCGCGTTCATGGTTTGTTTGAGACCGCCTCCTCGGTGCTGACGGAGAAACGCTTGTAGTCGGTGAAGCGGTGCACGTTTCGCCAGTGCTGCTTGGGCGTTTCCACGTCAATAGTGGCTACCACTGGGAACCAGGAGGCGTCCGCAACATTGCGGAAAGAAACGGGAGCAAATTCCACTTCCGACTGTAATTCCTGCAGGCCAACATCGGGCAGGCCGTTTTCCAACCCGGCGGTGATCTTGGCAATGGCGCCGCTGGAAGGGTCAATCCAGGCAGTCCCAGCCAGGTCCAGCGGGTACTCGCGCCCGCGCAGCACCATGGCCATGGGCGAGCGCGTGCCCGGAATGTGCCGGAAGCCCACGCGCATCAACTGCCTCCCGGCGATCGCGTCATCGCCCAGCGCCGTGAACTGGAAGCTGCCCTGATAGTAAGGATGGAAGACCAGGAACAGCGTCGCGAAGCCGTTGCTCACCAGCAGAGGCACGGTCTTATCCACCTTTTTGCCCTGCTTGACCGGCAGCCGCGACTCGCTCAGGTTCAGGTTGCCGCCCGCGCTGGTCAGGATGGCCAGGTAGTCGAAGGTGCTCTCCTGCCGGGCCTCGACCCTTCCTTTGGTGTCCAGCTTTTCCTGCGTGACCTGCTCGGTGCATTTCACATCTGAAAACTGCTCCAGGAAACGAGAAGTCTCTTCCCCGGCTCGTTGCACCAGTTCCTTGAGGGCTTGCTGCTGCAGTGCCGCCTGCTGAAACGGTTGCGTCTGAGTGGGTTGTTGCGCAAACGCAACGCAGCTCAGCGCCACTGCTGCGACCATCCCGCGGAAGCACTGCCTTGCGCTCAGCCGGCTTGCGGCTTGTGCCCTGTGTGTCACTTCATCCCCCTAGCCCGGCTGTCGAAGCGATATCCCAGCGTGAAGAACCACTGGTCATAGTTCTGTACCACGCCGCGCTGCAGGTTGTAGCCGCCGGCAAAAAAGTAATGCGTGCCCAGCTGCGTTTCCAGGCGCATATTCAGGAACTTCGAACCGTTGTCGGTCGTGAACGGCGACACAAATGACTGCTTGCCCACTTGCACCTCTCCCTGAAATCTTTCTCCGAAATTGCGAGAAAGCGAGATGGCGCGGTAGGTGCCCTTCGCGAATGCGCTGTCAAATTTCGCGTAGTGCAAGTCGGCGTGCAGGCCCGTGTTCCACAACTTGGCGAAGGTGATGCCGTACAACTGGTTCAGGGAGCTGTGGGCATCGCCCGATCGCGTGCTGCGGCCCAGTTCCGTATACAGGTAAATCTTTTTTACCGTCTCTACGCGCGCGCCCGCGCTGAAGCCCTGGAAGAGCACCGTATCCAGCAGACCGGTGCCTACCAGGCTCAGGTTGTAGGTGGGCACGTCGCGAAAGTAGTTGTGATTGAAATCCAGCGACAGCCTCTGGATCGGCTGGATCCTCACCGTGACATAACTGCGGCTGATGCCTGCTCCCGGACTGGGCGTGGCCGGCGTGCCCCGCGGCCTATCCGCCTGCAGCGCCTGATAGACAGTTATGTATCTTTTGTAAGAAATTCCGTTTTCCAGAAATACAAATGGCCGATCAACCGTCCACAGGAGCGTGCTGACTCCCATCCCGGCTGTCGTGGTGTAATGCACGTCGTCGTAGCTGCCGCCCTCGAAATTAATGAAGTTGCCGGCCAACCGCCGGTCAGGGTTGTATGACCAGGAAGTCGGGTCGGGCGAACTGCCCGCGAACAAGCCGGCGGTCACGTGCTTCCCGAAGCGCCGCCCACCGTAGCCGCCATCAATTACATCCAGGCTGGTGGCCCAGGGCAGGTACAACCGCCCCACGCCTGCCACCCAGCGCGAATTCGGATTTTCGTAGGTCAAGCCGATGGTGTAGGTCCGGTTGAGCAAGTCCTGCATGGTGGGCTGGGCCGCGGACGACTGCGAGTTGAACTCCCCGCGCCAATATCCGTGCAGGTTCCAGTAACTCCCCCCGATGCGCGTCATGTCGGTGCGCATCACCATGCCATACTGCGAACTGGTCATGGAGGTTGCGCCTCGGCTGCTGATCCCGCCGTAGTCGAACCCAATCAGCAAGCGGGTGCGATTAACTTCCGGCAGGGGTGGCCGCGGCACCTCATCGCGCACTTCTTCATCCATAGGGTCGCCCTGGGTAAAGGTGATCACCTGCGGATACACGCGCGTGCTGCTCAAGGCGCGCTGCTGCACCAGCGCTTCGGCATCCGCTGAAGTGAGATATGCCAGGTCGCCGGCCTTCACCTGCTGGGTAGAGGCGCTTATTTCGCACACTGCCGAGTTTTGCGCCACGGAAATTACTTTCAGATGCGCTGTGATTGCGACCACAGCAGGCGGAGCCGCGGTCGTGGCGCCAGCCGTCGGGGTGTTGGCCTTCGCGCTGTCATCTTTCACCACCAGCGCTATACCCTCGGCAAGACCATCTGCCCGCCCGCCGTCCAGATAGACTGCGCCATCGGCTACGTACTTCACGCGGAACACGGTGCGGATGTCGGGATTGGCTGTTGCCGGCAACGCTGCCTCGTCACCGGCCGAAGGCGGCGCAACCGGCCGAGTAGACAACTGTGGTTCTTGTCCGCTGCTTTGGGCAACTGCGTTGGAGATGGGCGCAGCCGCCGGCGACGCCTGTGTTTCAGGCACGGCTTGCGCAGTGGTGCTCGAGTTGGGCGCTGGCGATTGCTGGAGCGCTGGCGAAGCCGCGTGCGTTGGTGCCGGTTGCGACGACAGCCCCGTTTGTGGCGGCGGCTGAATCGGAGCTGCCGCCTGAATTGCCGGCTGCGGCGTTGCTGAAGGGGCGGGCGCCTGCGCCGGCCCCGCACTGGGCGCCGATGATGCGGTCGTCGCCGCCGGTGCTGGCGAAACCGCCGACCCAGGCGACGCTGGCGGCGCCGGCAGCGCTATGGATACGGTCGTGCTCGCCGCTCCAGCCGTGTCCTGCTTCCCAAAGTCGATCCACACGCCACTGGCGGCCGCCGGGGGTGCCGCGTGCCTGTGCGTCGGCTTCTGAGCGGCTGGACTGGCAGCAACGGCGGGCGTGGCTGCTTCCGGCGTAATCGTCAACCTGATCTCTGCCCCCGTAGTGGCCAGTTCGTACTTCCCTGCCCGTTGCAGGTCCACCACGAGACGCGTGACCGGCGGACTCGATTCATTCAACCCGTAGCGCACCGCCTCCACGCCATCTTTGCCCACGGCGATGCGGTGCTGGTGCGGGCTGGAACTGATGCCAGGCAAATCCAGCAGGACGCGCTCAGGTCCGCTGGCTGTGCTCATCTGCGGCGTTACCGCCCGGCTGAGCACAATTTTCACCTGCGTCTGCGCGCCATGATGCTCCACGGCCACGCGTTTGATGGTCGCCGGCTGGTCCGCGGCCCTTACCGGCAAAGCCGCGCAAGTCAGCAGCGGCAGCAGCGGCAGCAATCGGCGGCATATGCTTATTTTTGCCCGCACTCCGCCGCCCCGCTTTCCGTTTGTTCTTGCAGGCACAACTGAAAAAAACCTGCCCACTTCACGCCGCCTCTGCTCATCCTGCTTCGCACGTCAGTTGCCACCCTGTCCGCTGGGATGGCACGAATAACAACTCGTCGCGTTGTAGACGTAGTTGGGCACGCCGCTGTGGTTCGGATCCGTATTCGACTGGCTGTGCGTATGACAGTTAATGCAGGAGAAGGCGGCGTAATTCGAAGCATTGATGTGACATGTTGCGCAGGTAGTCCACACTCCGGCGTGCGTTCCGGAATAAATCGGGAACCAGGTGTGATTAAACGTCGCTCCCGCCCACGACGTGGTGTTATGGCACAGCGCGCAGGTGGTGGGGAAGGCCGCCGCCGCGTGATTGGGATTAGTGGTGCTCTGGTAATCCGCCTTGTGGCAGGAGTAGCAGTCCGTCGGTGTTCCTGCATACCGCCCGTTAATGTGGCAACTGGCGCAGGGCACGGTCGTATGTGCCCCGGTAAGCGGCCAACCAGTCGTGCTGTGATTGAAACTGGCCGGAATCCACGCCGTCGTGGTGTGGCACACCTGGCACTGCTGCGGGAAGCCAGCCGCTGTGTGGTTCGGATTATTGGTGTTCTGAAAATCTTTTAAGTGGCAGGAGACACACTGCGTGCTCAGGTTGGTGAACTGCCCACCCGTGTGGCAGGCCTGGCACTGCAGGGTGGCGTGCGCCCCCGTGAGCGGGAAACCGCTCAGCGCGTGGTTGAACGTCGCATTCGCCCAGGAAACCGTGCTGTGGCAGATGGAACAATCCGTGGGGAACCCTCCGGCAACGTGGTTCGGATTGGTCGTCTTCTGGAAATCCGCCATGTGGCACGAAGAGCACGTGGTTGGCATCGCAGTGTAGCGGCCGTTCACGTGGCATTGCGAGCAAGGCACCTTGGCATGCGCGCCGTTAAGCGGCCAGCCCGTCATGGCATGGTTAAAGTTCACGTTCATCCACGAACTGGTGTTGTGGCAGCTGCCGCAGCTGGTGGGGAATCCGGCATTGATGTGATTGGGATTGTTGGTGGTAGCCCAATCCTTGGCATGGCAACCGAGGCAGTCCACCGGCGTGCCTTTAAAGCGACCGCCCACGTGGCATGCCGTGCAGTCCAGCGAAGCGTGCATGCCGGTGAGGGCAAAGCCGGTAAAACGCAAGTGATCAAATTTGGCTCCGAACCAGGTATCCATGCTGTGGCATGCCTGGCAGGTAGTGGGGAAACCCGAAGCTGCGTGATTAGGATTGCTGGCCTGCTGGAACTGTGCCGCATGACAGCTCAGACAATCGGTGGAGAGTCCCTGGAACTGGCCTACGGCAGCGTTCTTGTGGCAGCTGTCGCACTGCAGCAGCGCGTGCGCTCCCACCAGCGGAAAGCGATTGAAGTGCTGCTGTATGTTCTGCACGGAAACTCGCCACCCTTTCACGTTGTGGCAGTTTTCGCAGCTCGCTCCAAATTGGCGCCGGTGAATGTCGGCGTGGCAATCCGCGCACTTCGTGCTGGCGTTGCTGAACACCAGGTCCGTGTGGCACTGCCGGCACGCCACTGCTTCGTGCATGCCGCGCAAGGGAAACTTCGTCTGGTTGTGATCAAATTCAGGAACGTTGCGAATAGGCTTCCAGGCAGTGAAGGTGTGGCAGTTCTGGCAGGGCAGATTCAGATTTCCGTGCGGGCTGCGTGTGCTGGCATCAGTTGATCTCTGCGCTGGCGCGGCGGCGTTTGGCTGCGGCTTTTGGGGCACAGGTGCTCCCGCAGCGCTCAGTAAAAACCAAACGGCCAGGTTGATCAGCAGTGTCGAGCCCAAGGCATCCCACTTGTTTCGCTGTTTTCACACGAAATTCAGTTAGCCATTGGTGTTGCAATCAGTTGGCCATCGAGAGTAGCTGAAACTACGGGCTCGCGGATAATTACCAAAGGGACTGTGGAGGCTTGTTCACGCGGGCTACGAAAGTTACCGCCAGATTCCTGGGCGGAACATACGATACATTTTGCGACACAGTTCTTTCAGTGGGATACGAACTGACGGGCAACTGTTGAATTTTTCAATAGTGAGACTTGTGACAGTTCTCATTGCTGCTGCCGGACACTAATCATCAACAATCGCTA
>DATJFA010000164.1:0-3248 GCA_035496015.1 Terriglobales bacterium
CATCCGACACAATCCCGTCCACTCCCCATCCCACCAGGCGCCGCACATCTTCCTCCCGGTTCACAGTCCACACGATCACTCGCTTGTCCGCGCCGTGGAGGTGATCAATCAGCTCCTGGCTCGTCAGCTTGTAATGCGGAATGACAAAACTCACGGGGAGTTTCGTCCACTGCGCCAACTGGCGAGCGTTATCGCAGATCAGTCCCAGTGGAACCTCATCATCCCGCTGGTGAACGTCGGAGAGCACCTGGGGTAGGAAAGACGACACAATGAACCGCTTCGGCCGCTGGTCAGCCAGCGTCCGCAGCACCATCTCTTCCAACCCCTCCACCTTCAGTTCAATATCGAGGAACGCCCGAGTGCCGTAGCGTTGCAGCACATCCTGCAGGCAGGGTAAGGCAAGCTGTTCGTGGCTGAGCGAGCGCCGCTGCGTTAAGGGCAACTTTGGCACCACCCGCTCCTGCCATCGCTGCTGCAGCTCGGCGTAGGTGCTGCCCGCCACTTCCAGTCCGCACACGCGCGGATCGTGCGCCAGTACCAGCTGCCGGTCCTTGCTGCAGCGCACGTCAAATTCGAAACCGTCGCACCCAGCCTGCAGGGCAAGATCGAAAGCAGCGATTGTGTTTTCGGCAACTTGGGGCAGGCGGGCGCCCCGGTGACCCAGCAGCAGCGGGCGGTTAGTCGAGGTCAAAGTCGCGGATGGGTTTGCCCGTGTCGGGCGATTCCTTGGCCTTCTTCAAGGCTTCCTGGAACTTCTTTTCCAGCAGGTCAGCCTGGTGTTTCTGCGCCTCTACCGACTGCCGAAACACCGACTCGCGGCGGCTGTCCTGCTCCTTCATGGCCCGCGCCGCTTCTTCAATGTCGTTGAAAGTCTTCGGCGCCTTGGCGGCGGTGTGAGCGATCACCGCCTGCGTTTCCGGGTCCACCTTCAGCACCGCATTGCAACACGGGCAAGTAACCTCAAAAGCTGGCGACGCCTTGGCTGCCTTAGGCATAGGCAGATGATACCGCAAAAGCGGTAGTCAGTAGCTGGTAGTTAGTAGTTGCGTAAGATGAGAACTTTTGATGAAGGGAGTCATCCTGAGGGCCCGAGGGATCTCGCGTGCACTACCGCGGATTTCACGCCACCCGCCGGGCTAAAGGTAGATAACCTGGTGGTCCGGGCAACTGCCGTTCGCGGCCTGGTACAGGCGCTCCAGCAAGTCCATCCCATGCCGGGCAAGGAACGACACGCCGCCAAGCTCCCGTTCTTGCAGCTCCTTATGCGGGAAAAGGATGTTGTTCAGCAGGCCGGCATGACGGTCCAGCACCTCGTTGCGCAGCAATTCCGCGCGCGCCGCCTTGCCTTGCAAGCGGTCGATCTGATAATGCATCTTGGAACCGGCATTCTGGGCCGCATCCACCAGCGTGGGATCCAGGTGCTCGAGCGAGACCAGAATCCGCTTCAGCGACTGATCCAGGGATTTTTCCGCCGCTTCGAACGCCGCCTTCAAGTCGGCAGGTAGCGCCCGTTCCGCCAGCGTCTCGCGCAGGCGCTCCGGACCCTCTAACACATCCGTCAGCTTGAGGCTGTAACGCTCCAGCAGGCTGGCTGCCTTGGGCTCCATCAGCGTGGCGCTGAAGCGGGGCACGGCCGGCGTCACCCGGCCCAGCAGCTTGTCATAAACCACGGCCGCCTGCGCGAAATACGCGCACTCCGCCGGTCCTCCCGTGTAGGCCAGCGTGGGCAGCAGATAATCCTGCACCACCGGGCGCAGCAGAACGTTGGCGCTGAAGTGCTGCGGCTCGGCGTCTATGCGCTTGAGCAGTTCATCGCGGCTGATCTTCTCCTCTCCGACGCGGAAATCCGCCGCCCCGTTTGCCCGATGGATCACGACCCGGGAACCGTTCTGCACCGTGAACAGCAGCGTTGACAGCTCCGTGACCTTCACCTGGTCGTGATAGCCGGAAGAGAGCAGCTCGCGGCCGCGTTCCAGCAGCGCCTGGTCAAGCTCCTCGGCGCGCTCAATGGCGGCGCGATAAATGGGCTGGGCCAGCGTGTGCAGTTCGGGGTCAGAAGCATCCAGCATGACCACGCCCCAGCGGCCCACCAGGGCAGCAAACAATTTGGCAAAGGCGCTGCCCAGGGTCTCGCCTGGCTGGTAACAGCGGCGCAGCAGGTCGGTGATTTCGGTGTCGCCCAGCCCGGCTACTGCCGCCTCCAGGGGCTCGAGAACTTCCTCTCCCAGGCGAATTTCGCTCACCGGCGCATCGGGAGCTCCCTGAGTGGTGGTCGCCACTGCCTGCAGTGAACCGTCGCTGGCCAGCAGCGTGGTGTGGTTGATCTCGGCCAGGTCGTGGTCTTCCGTGGCCAGCCAGAACATGGGCACACAATCCACGCCCAGCTCCGTGGCCTTCTCCGCCAGGTGAATGGCGCCCATCGCCTTAAAGATGGAAAACAACGGCCCGCCAAACAGCCCCACCTGCTGCCCGGTGACGACGCAGGCGGCCCCGTCCCGCAGCCGCTGCACATTTTTTAGCGTCTCTGCCGAGGCGCCCCAGGCGCGGTTCTGCCGCTCCAGGATGGCGGCCACCTTCTGCCGCCGGGCCGAGTCATAGCGGATCAACCCCGCTTCCTCCCTGGCCCATTGCGCCAGATCAGGAGAGCGGGGAAAAAATTGCCGGACTTTGGGGTAGTTGTACAGGAGGTCGGTAAACAGCGGGGTGGTGTGCGGAATGAGCGTGAAGGGCAAACACTCCGTGCGCAATAGCGGCTCTCCTGGTAACGGATTGGGCAAGGACACCATTCTACCGGCCACGCCAGCTGATCATTCTACCCGCCATGAGTCAATCAGATGACTTGGATGCCCGGAGGATGCGGAAAAGGAGTGGCAAGTATTTGGTAGCTAGCAGTTGGTATTCGGTCCTTCAGCCGGCATCCTGGGTGGACAGCCGAGTTCCCTTCCTGCGCCGTCGTTAGTAACTACCAGCTACTAACTACCAGCTACCTTTCTGGCCACTGACCACTGCCCACTGGCCACTGCTTCCCTGCACCGCCCGTAACTCCTGCCGCATCTAATCGATTGACTTCCAACCGTTTACCACCTAGATTGGAAGTGGTTCTTTGCACGGCTGCGCCCGCTTTGGCGGGTTCCTCACTATGGGGGCGTCACGGCTTCGACGGGGATGCTTGCGGCCAAGAGGCATGCCGGGGTGCACACACCCGTAATCGCGTGCAAAACTAGAAATGCCACTCCACAAATGGCATA
>DATJFA010000165.1:0-10761 GCA_035496015.1 Terriglobales bacterium
TGATTGGGCCAATGACAAAACGATATTCATCAACCAGACCGAGTTCTATGAGTTGTGAAGGAATATCTACACCGCCGACTAAAATATCTCTGCCTGGTTCCTGTTTCAATCTGAGTATTTCGTCGCGAAGATTGGCGCGAACAATTCTCGTAGTTCTATCATCAGCGTCGGCTAAGGTTCGTGAAAAGACAAGCTTGTTGATGGAGTCGAATGTCCGAGCAAATTCGTTCGACGCTTTCGTCATTGACTGGTTTTTTGCGACTTCAGGCCAAAAAGGAACCATCAATTGATAGGTTTTACGCCCAAAGATGAGCAGGTCAACCTCTCGCAGGAGCTGCGTAAAATATTCATGTGTTTCGTCATCAGCAAGTTGCTTGGTGTGGTCGCAGCAGCCATCCAGAGTAATATTGATGGCGAAGATTAGATTTCTCATTTGATTGTCCTGACCTCCTTTTATCTACCAGCGCTAATCTGCACGGGACGCCCCTTTTGCAGGGTTCGGTTTAGCGATGTTCCGTGCCGTCTGACCAGCGTTGCACAGCAAACTTTTTTCAAAAACTGGGCAAAAACTGGGGACAGGCCGAATGTTCACCAATGCCCATTCATACTCGCCGGGCCGTTTTCTGTGTGGGAAAGCTAAGATGTTAAGGTCTGGGAATGCGGCACATGATTGCACCCTCACAAAACGGCTGGCGATACGCTCTCCTGTTGGGGGTCATTGCCCTCGGCCTCAGTATGCTTGGGTTGGCGCAGGAGAAGACCGCGACCTCCGGCCTGAGCGCCGCCGGGCCTGTGGTTCACGGCACGCCGGACGACCCCTTGCGGGACCCGCGGGAAGAGCATCTGCGCCACGTCAAACAGCTTACCTTTGGCGGACTGAATGCCGAAGCCTACTTCAGCTTTGACGGGCGCCGGCTGATCTTCATGTCCACGCGCGAGCCCTATAAGTGCGACCAGATCTTCACCATGAACAGCGACGGCTCCGACCAGCACCTGGTCTCCACCGGCGCCGGCCGCACCACCTGCGGATACTTCTTCGCCGACGGCAAACACATTCTCTATTCCTCCACCCATGAAACCAGCGAGCAATGCCCGCCACGCCCGGACTACTCCCATGGATACGTGTGGGGCGTCTATCCCCAGTACCAGATTTACTATGCCACCGACCAGGGCAAGATCATGAAGCGTCTCACCACCGGCCCCGGTTACAACGCCGAAGCCACCCTCTCCGCCGACGGCAAGAAGATTGTCTTCACTTCTTCGCGCGACGACGACCTGGAAATCTACACCATGAACGCCGACGGGACAGGGGCCAGGCGCCTGACCCACGCGCTGGGCTACGATGGCGGACCGTTCTTTTCGCCCGACGGCAAATGGATCGTTTACCGCGCTCACCATCCTAAGACGGAGCAGGAAATCGTGAAGTACAAGTCGCTACTGGCGCAGGGGCTGGTCGAACCCAGCCAGATGGAGCTGAGGGTGATGCATGCGGACGGCAGCGGCCAGAAGCAGATCACCAACCTGGGCGGCGCCAGTTTCGCGCCGTCATTCTTTCCCGGCAGCCGCCGCATCATCTTCGCTTCCAACTACGAGCACCCTACTTCGAGCCAGTTCGAACTCTACGCCGTGAATCGCGACGGCAGCGGGCTGGAGCGAATCACCTTCGCGGGCGGCTTCAGCGCCTTTCCCCAGTTTTCGCCCGACGGCAAGAAGCTGGTGTTCATTTCCAACCGCAACGGCAAAGCGCCGCACGAGATCAATGTGTTCATCGCCGACTGGGTTCCGTGAAAGCCATAGCCCTCGAGTTGTAGCTGAAGTTGCCTCCACGCGACCCGTCAGAGATGCCAGCAACGTCTCGCGTGGGTCGAAAAGCAGGTGCTTCGCTGCGCTCAGCCTGACAATATCAGGAAGATTTTGAGACGTAACAAGTTACGTCTCTACAGGAGATTCGCTGGATTGCATGGTTACCACTCAGCGGTAGAGACGTTGCTTGCAAAACCTACCCCAGCACCCGCTGATAGATGCTGCGCACCTCCGCCATGGTGCGTGCCAGTTCAGCCTCCAGGCCACCCACGAATTCGCGGCGCCATAAGCGGGCGGTAAGGCGCTCGGCAGCGCAGTGTGCGTGTTCGGTGCCGGGCAGGGATTTGCGGGCCTTGCCCACCACCAAACGCACTGCGTGCTCCACTGTGCGAAACAGTTCTGCAGCCTGGTCCAGCGTGGCCCAATCTGGCCCCTGCAGCCATCCCCTCTCGTGCAGGCACCGCAAACGTTCCCGCAGGTTGCCGCAAGGGCCGCCGAGCTCATGGCGGACGGCCAGATAGCAGGCCAGAAAATCAATGTCGTACACCCCACCCGGTCCAGTCTTGAAATTCCCAGCTGCCGGCTCGGCATGTTCCAGGCGGCTGCGCATTTCGCGCACCGCGGGGAGAAATCCGCTGTCGGCGGCGAAACGGCGGCTCAACGCGCGCACGGTTTCTCGCGCCTGCGCGGCGGCGGCTGCCGAGCCCGCCACCGCCCGCAGCTTGGTGAAGGTAAGCGCCTCCCACGCCTGCGCCTCCTGGGCGCAATAGGAATGCAACTCCGCCGCAGTCACCACCAGTTCACCTTCATTGCCGCGAGGCCGCAAGCGGGCGTCCACGGGGAATACCGTGCCTTCCCGGGTATAGGCGGAGAGCGTCTGCATGATCTGGCCGGCGATGCGGGCCGCGGCTTCCGCAGGTAAGCTCTCTTCGCGCACGAAAAGCACATCCGCGTCGGAAAGCAAGTCAAATTCGAAAGTGCCCAGGCGCCCCAGGGCCAGAATCGCGAGCTCTCGCGGACTGTTGGCGATGGCGAAAGCGGCCCGCAACGCATTGTCCGCCGCCATGCTGGTTTGCCGCAGCGATTCATACGCCGGGCGCAGGTCCAGAATATCGGCTGCACCGGATGCAAACACGCGGTGCCGGTAATGCCGCCGCAACAGCGCCAGTTTCTCGCCATAAGGAACATGCGCGGCGCCCAGGTACTCGAACTCCGGGTCATCCGCCGTCCCACCTTCAGCAGGTTGTGGCGGTACAAATAAGCGTCCTGCCCCTTCGCCCGATTTCGGCGCTGGCCCATTCAGCCAAGCCACCTCCTCCGGATGGCGCAGCAGAATGTCGGTGAGAAAGTCGCTGTTGCCGAACAACTCCAGCGCCCGCTCCACTGCCTGGGGCGCGCGCAGGACGGCGGCGTAGCGCTCGGAACTGGTAAAGGCGGCGCTTAGAAAGCGATACAGGTTGCGCCGGGTGACCGAATCCAGTTCGGGGCGGACAGCAAGTTCATGCAGCAGAGGCGAATCCTCCGCTACCCGCTGCAGCAGCTGATGATAGGGCTGCTCGGCGCCGCTTTGCTCGGCCCGCGGCGTCAGGTGGAATTCGGCTTCGTCTCCCAGGGCCTGCAGCTGCTGGTGATGGATGATGCGCTCGTAAATTTCCCCGACGGACGCCATAAGTCCGCGTACCCGGGCAGCGATGCCTTCCGGCGCATATTGCAGCGTCTTGTCCGCTCCAACGGCACGCTCCAGGATACGCAGCTGCTCGGGCAGTTCGGGCAGGCGATGCGTCTGCTGGCCCTGCCGCAGTTGCAGGCGATGCTCCACCTTGCGCAGGAACTCGTAGGCGGTGGTCAGCTCGTGAAACTCGTTGCCGGTAATGTGGCGCTTATCGTGCAGTTTCTGCAAAGAAAACAGCGTGCCCCCGGAGCGCAACCAGGGCTCGCTGCCGCCGTAGACGCGCTGCAGGCACTGCACCAGGAACTCGATGTCGCGAATGCCGCCGCGATCGAGCTTTACGTCAATGCGGCCTGACTCGATCAGAGCCTGCCGGCGGCGGGCGGAGATACGCTCCCGCGTATCCTGCGCCGTTTCTACGGCCGCAAAGTTTATGTGTGGGCTGTAGATGTAGGGCTGCACGCCGCGCAGGAATTCCCGCGCCAGCCCGGCGGAACCGGCAGTATGGCGCGCCTTGATCAGCGCCTGCCGCTCCCAGCCGTGGGCGGTCAGCGCGTAATAACGCAGGGCCTGGCTGAGGGCGATAGCCGGCTCCCCTTCCCCGCCCTGCGGCCGCAGGCGCAGATCAATGCGGAATACACGCCCCTCCATGGTCATGCGGGAAAGAATTTGCGTGAGCAGCTGCGCCAGGCGGATGAAGTATTCGCGGTTGGAGATTGGTGCTGAAGGCAGCTCTTCGCCATCGCCATAGAGATAGAGCAGATCCACGTCGGAACTGTAGTTAAGCTCGTTGCCGCCCAGTTTGCCCAGGGAAAGCACGGCGAACGGAGTCTGCACCACGCGGCCTCCGGGGTCGAGATGTTGCGGCGAGCCGTAGCGGCGGCGCATGGCCACTTCCGCTTCGCTGAGCGCCTCTTCGATCAGCACATCGGCCAGGGCGGAGATTTCCGCCGTGGTCTCCGCCAGGGGAGCGATGCCGAGCACATCGCGCAGCATGATGCGCACATACTCCCGGCGCTTGAAGCGGGCCAGCAGCAGGCTCATCTCCTCCATGGCTGCCCCCACCGGCGCGGAACCGTTTCCCGCGGGCATCACCCCGGGGGCTACACTGCGGGCGCGAAAGCGGGCAAAGGCCTCATGCAGCTCTTCCGGCGCATAACTGCGATCGAGCACTCGCTCCTTCAGCAACAGGTGCACCAGGTCGGGATTGCGAATCAGCGTATCGCCCAAAAAACGGCTATAACCGAAGACTGCCAGCGCGTAATGAATGAGAAAGCGGTGCCGGTCAAGCAGCCGCGCCAGTTCGCGCCCGCCGCTTTCCAGTAAGCGCTCAAACGAGGATAAGGAGCCGTCCGGATCGGGGGAGTCGGGCAGCAGTGTGATAAGCGTTTCCACCGTGCCTGTGGGCACCTGGGCCGAAATGCGGCCCAGGACCTCGGCGGCGGCTTGCGGGTCGAGAAACTGCGTCCCCGCCACCGCCTCCGCAATGGCCGCTTCCACTCTGGATTTTCTGCGCGATCCGCTCTCCGACAAGGCTTCCCGTCCGCGCCTTCAGCATAGCAAAAGCGATTCACCGCGGAGAATGCCGTGATGCATCCGAGGCTGCAGCGCGCAGGCTCTCGGCGCGGGGCGCGGGCAACCCTCATGCTGCAGTAGGATGAGTCACATGGTCGCCGGACTTTCCCGTATCCAGCAGTACAAGCGATAGCTCATAGCCTGCGATAGCCCTTGGGGCCGTCTCCGGCGGCTAGGATATGTCCCAAATCGGGAATTGTATTCCCGAAAACATCCTGCCCCGTGACCCCGGTCACAAGTTGCTAAGGCGCGCCTGCCATAGCGTAGTAGCCGCATACATCGGCCCTCTAACTCACCCTGATACGGAGGTAATTTCAATGCGGTGTTTGAAGTTTGCTGCACTGTTCTGTCTGCTAGGAGCCAGCCTGCTGGCCTTTGCGGCTGAGGACGAACCTCTTTCCTCGATGCCCCCTAATCCCGAAAAAATCGCGCTCGCGTTGCGCAGGCAAGGTATTATTCCCGCCACCGCCACCCCGGCTCAAGAGGAGGCTGCAGTCAACGCCTACTTGCGGCTGAAACTGAAGGGGCCCGACAAAGGCAATCCTCTGGCTCGCCGCCTGGTGGAAAACAATGAGAATGCGCTAAATGCCGTGCCCAGCAACTTGCGCGGCCGCAAGCTTGGAAACAGCTTTTATGTGGCCCCCTCGGCGCCGCAGTTCCAGCCGTTGCAGGGTTCGGGCAAGCTTCTGCTGATCCTTGTGGAATTCAGCAACACGCCCTTCACCTGGACACCCCACGGGCAAACCGGCGCCCGCACAACTTCCGGGCCCCTGCACAACCAGATCGCCATACCTGACAACAGCTTTGATCTC
This sequence comes from Terriglobales bacterium, assembly GCA_035496015.1. Taxonomy (GTDB): domain Bacteria; phylum Acidobacteriota; class Terriglobia; order Terriglobales; family Acidobacteriaceae; genus JAICWP01. The sequence continues at coordinate 5,860 of DATJFA010000165.1, forward strand.
TGGATTCCCGACTTTAATACCCAGCACTTTGAGGACATGTTGTTCACGCCGGGCGGCTGGAAGATGCCGACCGATGCGCCGCGCTACGCCGGCGAGCACCGCGGCAGCATGCACGACTATTACCTGGAACAGTCATACGGCAAATACACGGTAACCGGCAAAGCCTACGGCTGGTTCACAGTCAATAAACCGGAAGCCTATTACGGCGAGGACGATCCGGCGGGTGGGCACGACAATCTGGGGCCAGGCAGCCCCCGCACTCTTATCGCTGACGTGGTTGACGTTATCAATGCGCAAAACGCCATCAACTGGGCCGATTACGACAGCAATGGTGATTGCATCATTGACCATCCCTTATTTATCCATGCGGGAGTGGATCAGTCCGGGGGCGGTGGCGTCCAAGGCAGCGATGCCATTTGGGCCCATAGCTGGGTCACGTCGGAAAAAGTGGCTACCACCACGGCGTGTCCAAATGGCCTCTACATCTACAACTACACCATGATGCCTGAGGATGGCGGCGTGGGCGTATTTGCTCACGAATTTGGCCACGACCTCGGCTTGCCCGATGAGTACGACACTATTTACAGCGGTCGCGGCGACTCGGTCGCCTTCTGGAGCCTGATGTCCAGCGGCTCCTGGGTAGGTCGCCCGGCTCAGACTCAACCCACCGATATCAGCGCCTGGGGCAAATATTCTCTGGGGTGGCTGGTCCCGGGTGAGAATCTTGCGGTCACCAATCCTGCTCAGCTGCTGGCACTCGGTCCTATTGCGCTTCGCCTTGAGCAGGCTGAGCGCTGGGGAGGAGACGGAACCCTCAATGCGCTCCGGATCAGCCTTCCCCAAAAAATAACCCGTATCAACACGCCGCACAGCGGCAGTAACGAATGGTTTGGCGGCAAGGCCGATGAGATTGATACCACTCTGCGCCGCTCCGTGAACCTTAGCGGCAAGTCCAGCGCCACCCTGTCCTTCTGGACCTGGTACGACACGGAACCCAACTGGGATTTCGCTTTCGTGCAGGTCTCAACAGATGGAGGCGCGACCTGGACTTCCCTGCCCATTGCCGGCACCACCACTGTGATTGATCCCGGTGGCTATCCCGCCATTTTTCCCAATCTTCCCGGCTTCACCGGGAACAGCGGTGGCTGGGTACAAAAAACCTTTGATCTGAAGGATTATGTGGGCAAGACCATCCAGTTGCAGTTCCGCTACATGACCGACTGGGCCACCACCATGGCCGGCTTCTATGTGGACGACATTTCCGTAGTCGCCAATGGCAGCCCCCTCTTCCTCGACACTGTGGAGACCCTAGACCAAGCCTGGACAGCCTCCGGGTTTATGCGCAACAACGGCACGCGTTCGACAACCCAGTACTATTTGGCCGAGTGGCGCAATTCGAATCCCTTCGAAACGCCTTACAAGGGCTCCAGCATCGTGAACTTCGATTCCGGCCTGGGCAACGTTTACCAGTACGACAGCACGGGGAACGAGCCGAAGTTTTTCTCCTACAACGCGCCCGGGTTGGTGCTCTGGTATCGCGATATGTCCTATGAGGACAATTGGACTGGAGTTCACCCCGGCGGGGGCTACCTGCTGGTAGTGGATGCCCACAAGCAGGCCTTGATGCGGCCGCCTCTGCCAAAAACCGGCAGCCTGCCCTGGAACACCCGGGTGCAGAGCTACGACGCGGCTTTCAGCCTGCTGCCGGCGCCCACTCTGGACCTGATGTACTGGGGTATCGAGCGCATTGATCCCGGCTTGAATGCCGTGCCTAATTTCAACGATAGCCTTACCTACTGGAGCAGCACGGCGCCTGTCGCCAGCGTAAAGACTCCCAACTACGGAGTGCTGCTCCGCGTACTGGGCCACGCTGCCGACGGCTCCGCCGCGCTGGTTGGCTTAGGCGTGAAGTAGGTCCGTCCACGACTCTACCCGGGAACGCTTCCTATTCCCGGCCGGGAGCGGGTTTTGTTCCCCGCTCCCTTTTTGTTTGACGTGTGTGGCGCGAAATCGGCATTCGCATGGCTCTGGGGTCGGAACGGGAGACGTTCAGCCTGTTTAGGAACAATGAAAAGAGAGCTAACGCAACCCGTAGACGCTGAGCTGGCCTTTGGCGCCTACGTACACCTTGCCATTGGCAATGGTAGGTACGGCGAATTTCGCGGCTCCGCCAGGGTTATCGCGCTGAGGATTCTCAGTGCTGTTGTAGAGCTCCCGGGTGAGATCGCTGGCGTCATAGGCGCGCAGAATTTCGGGGCTGCCATCCACGTATCCATCAGCCTGGATGATCCACACGATTCCGTTGCGTTTGCCATTGGCGGAAATAGAGGGCGTGGGTCCAGGGAACTGAAAGGTAGTGGACGATTGCGATTCCGGCACCACACCGAAGCTGCTGTTCTGGGCATCGAACTTGAAGGCCTTCAGCGTGTCCCAGGTGCCGCCCACGAAAAGGGTGCCGTTCCACCACGCCGGGGTGCCCCACACGCCCGCGCTGGCCAGGGGAATGGATTGCACGATGGCAGAGTCGCCGGTGGCATCGAATTTCCCCATGTGGGCAGCATCCAGCAGATATATGGTGCCGGACTTGCCGGTTACCGCCATCAGTTGCTTGCCACCCAGTGCGCTCAGCCGGGGTAGAAGCACTACGCCGCCAGAGCCGGGCTCGATGTCGCTGGCATTCAGCGATTCCTGATCGTACGGGGTGAAATAATCCACTACTGAGAAATTGCGGCCGGCGCGCATGCCCAGGCGCACAACGCTGTTGCCGAAATTCAGGCCGCCGCTGGGAGCGGCGTCGAAGACGCCATTGCCCGTGGCAAAGTAAGCGTCCTTGCCATCGCCGGCCGGCGCCGCCCCCGACTGCCAAATGCCACCGCCTACGCCGTTAGGCGTGGCGTTCCAGGCGGCAATCTGGTGCAGGGTGCGGGCATCATAGGCCATGAGCCAGCCGTGGTAAGGCCAGCCGTCACAATGGGACGCCCAGGCAATGTAAATCTTGCCATCCTGCAGCAGCAGGCCGGCGCGCTGGTGCTCGCGCAGCGGGTCGAACCGCGATACTCCGCCGGAGGAAGCCGCCCCTGTTCCCGGCACCGCCGCGGAAATGACAACCGGGGCTCCCAGGCGCTCAGCGCCGGTGTGTACGTCAAGCGCATGCAGGCGCTGCACCATCTGGCCGTTTTCCTCGGTTTTGCTGACCACGTAGAGAATGCCGTTCACTGCGTCAATCACGGGCGTGCCGGTAATGCCGATCTCGGGAACAATGTCAGAGCAGCCGTATTCGTTCACATCCTGGGCCGGTGCCGGCTTTACGCCGGCGGCGGGATTTACGAAGCTGGTGTGCCACAGGGGTTGAGCATTGTCGCCGTCCACATCATCGGCGTCAAAGGCGTAAACGCTGTCATGCTCGGTGGCCACAAATACCACGTTGTGCGCGCCTTTATGGGGGACGCGAACTTCCGGAAGATAGAGCGGTTGCGCATATACATAGCCGTCTACGGCGTGGCTGAAGAGCTTGCCGAACTGCCTCACATTGACATTGTCGGGCCGAAGGATGGTCTCCAGAATGTTGCTGCCCTGGCGCGCGGGATTGTTGTGATAAGTGGTGACCCTGACTTTGCCATCGCCGCTCCCCGGCGCCAGGCTCAGCACCAGCAGAGCAAAGACAAAAGCCAGGGCCAGAGGCCAGCTCTGGTTGCGAGGAACTCCCATCGTCATGCTATCTGATGCTTCCGTGAACCCGAGTGGTGCTTGTCTGCGCCGCAAGCGGGAAGCAACCTATCCTGTGAGGCTGAAATGTAAAGCCGGCCATGCGACGGCCTGTTGCGATGCTAACCCATAACCGGCGCTGGGCGCAGAACCTTTACAGAACCTTCTCACCGGGAAGCGATTCCGGCCAGGACCGCCCCTTCCTGCAGGAGCTTGCCCAGGGCCTTGCCGCTGGCGGCACGTCAGCAACTGGCCAACTGAGTCAAGTAAGTCGTGAAGGCCGCCTACTGGGTCGAGAACTTATAGGTGGTCGTGGACCGGAACCAGCGCCCCGCCTTCAATTCGGTGGAAGGAAACTTGGTCTGGTTGGGCGAGTCGGGGAAATGCTGCGTCTCCAGGCAGAATCCGGAGCGACGCGGATACTTCACCCCTCCCTTACCCGCTACCGTGCCGTCCAGAAAATTCCCGCTGTAAAACTGCACTCCTGGCTGCGTGGTCCACACTTCCAGCACACGCCCGGAACCGGGGTCGTAGGCACGGGCGGCCAGCACTGCTTTGCGCGCGGAAGTCCCATCCAGAACAAAATTGTGATCGTAGCCACGCCCCAGCTTTAGCTGTTCGTAGTCCGCATTAATGCGGGCGCCAATCGCGGTGGATTTTGTAAAGTCCAGGGGCGTGCCCTTTACGCCGGAAATCTGGCCGGTGGGAATCAGATTCGGATTCACCGGAGTGAACCGGTTGGCATGCAACGTCAATTCCTGCCCCAGGATATCGCCGTGCCCCTGTCCCGCCAGATTGAAATAGGAGTGATTGGTGAGGTTGACCACAGTGTCTTTGTCGGTGGTGGCGGCGTATTCAATTTTCAGGCTGTTGTCATCGGCGAGGGTGAAGCGGACGTCCACCGACAAATTTCCAGGAAAACCCTGGTCGCCATCCTTGCTCAAAAGGCTCATCTGCACCGCTGCGGCCGCGGGAGTAGAAACGTCCTTGGCCGTCCACAGCGCCTTGTTGAAGCCGGTGGTCCCCCCGTGCAGGGTATTATCGCCATCGTTTTTGGGCAGGGTGTAAACGTGGCCGTCAAGCGTGAACTTGCCGTGAGCAATGCGGTTGGCGTAGCGCCCGACACTGGCTCCAAAGTATGGCTTGTTGACGGTATAACCCTCCACATTGTCATAGCCGAGTACAACATCCTCAATC
>DATJFA010000166.1:0-5959 GCA_035496015.1 Terriglobales bacterium
AGCCGGATGCCATCGTGACGCCTAATGGCGGGTTGGCGGGCGCAGTGGCCATCTGTTCCGGGGCTCACCTGGTGCATCCGTTGTTTGCGCTGCTGATCGGGCTGGCGGCTGGCGCCCAGATTCCCTATACCGCGCGCTGGATCGAGAAGCGGCTGAAGATTGACGATCCCTGCGGCGTGGGGCCGGTGCACGCCACTCCCGGGCTGCTGGGCGGCCTGGCGGCCGGCCTGTGGGCGCCCATGATTCCCCACGGCTTCCATGGCTACACGGTGCACATCTGGGCGCAGGCGGTTGGCACGGTTACGGCGCTCGCTTACGCCCTGGTGGCTGGCGTGGTGGTGTTCAAGCTGGTGGACGTGGTTATTGGTCTGCGGGTCAGCGAAGAAGAAGAATTGAGCGGACTGGACATGTCCGAGCACGGAACTGCCGCCTATCCTGAGCTGTTCACCGGGCATGCCGCAACGCCCTTGCACGTGCTCTCCGCGGTGAAGGTGGCGGACGTGATGACCGATGTGCCCGTGGTCTCGCCCGACGACATGCTGGACGCGGTGCAGGAGTTGATGTTCGCGCGCGAAATCTTCGCCCTGCCGGTGCTGGATAAAGAGGCCGAACTGGCCGGAGTGATCAGCATGTCGGACATCACAAAAATTGATCGCAGCCAGCGGCCATTCGTGAAGGTAGCGGCGGTCTACACCCGGCAGGTGCAGGCGGCCTATCCCGACCAGACCATTCATGAAGTGGTGGAACGTATGCGTGAGCACCACCTGGCCAACTTCCCGGTGGTCTCGCGCCGGGAGGAAAAGCAACTGCTGGGCATGGTGACGAAATCGGATATTGTATTAGCCTACCGGCAAGTGGCGGTGAATCAGTAGGTGAGTACTTTGTACCCAATAAGCTATGCCCAGGTTCAGTTTGACAACAAAGCCCGCAGAAACTGCGGGCTTTAGCATCCCTGGGTTCTACGCGTATACGTTATCCAGTTCCCATCCTGATACCAGCCGAAGTGAGGGTACCCCGGCGAAATTCCCAGCCGTCCCGCAACTGGGTACTCTCTTTGTTCCCCTTAGCGGACATGACCTTCGGAATCTTAGGTGTAGCAACAAGATAGGGCTATAATCCGGCTAATTTCTCCGGAGAGATGATGCGCCTTCGTTTCGTGCTATGGGTCTTGGCCCTGGCTTTGGTGTGCGCCCCATCGGCGCTGGCCAAAGATGTGGCGCTCATTGCCAACAAAGGCAACAGTCTCAAGGGCCTGAGCTTCCCTGACCTGGTGAAGATTTGCAAAGGACAGATGGGCCATTGGCCGAACGGCCGGCCGGTGACCCTGATCACACGCTCGCCTGCTTCGCCAGAAATGCGCATCGTGCTGCAAAAGGTGTATGGAATGACGGCGGATGAAGTGAACCAGCTGGTCGCCAGCGCCAATCACGGCCGCACCGACCATCCTGCCATCGTGGTGGTGGACTCCGACGAGTCGATAGTGAAGAAAGTGGAGGCCACACCCGGAGGAGTGGGCCTGGTCGACGTGTATTCCATCACCGGAGGAATTGACGTGCTGCGAGTAGGGGGCAAGCTGCCCCTGGAACCTGGGTATGCGTTACACGGCAACTGAGCATCCCTAACCCGGCAGCCGGGAAAGGCGAGCAGTGAACAGGACGGATGGAGTTCCCGGTCCGAACGCCCCCGCCAGCAGAGAAGCACGGCGCTATCCCCGCTACAACATGAACATGAGGGTCGCGGTGCAGGTGTTTCGCGACGGAGTGGTGGAGTCTCTATGGGGGCGCTCCAACGAAGTTGGACAGGACGGAATGAGCGCCACGTTAACGAGAGAACTGCAGCCGGGGGAAGTTGCGTCTCTGGAATTTACCTTGCCCGCCACCGTAATAACCACCAAGTTGCGGGCCATCGTGCGCTATCGGAGCGGATTCCGCCACGGATTCGAGTTCCTCACCCTGACCGAAGGCCAGCGCGAGGCCATCCAGCGTGCGTTGCAGATGGCGGAAGCAGACTCGTAAGCACACATCTCTGCCCTCCGCGCCGGCGACGTAATCAGTCGCGTCTCTACCCATGCGCGGCGCGCGCATCTACAATTGACCAATTGCCATGAAGATCCTGGCCCTTGTAGCGGGCAGCATTCTGGTGTTCGCCATCCTGCTGGACGCCTTTGAAACCATCGTCCTGCCCCGGCGGGTTACCCGCTCGTTCCGCTTCACCGCGCTGTTCTACCGTTTTACCTGGCGGCCCTGGGCGGCCATGGCCCGGTTCGTCCGCGCGCCGAGGCGGCGTGAGTCCTACCTCAGCTATTTTGGGCCGTTGTCGTTGATTGTCCTGCTGGCTTTATGGGCATTTGCCCTGATCGTTGGTTTTGCCCTGCTGCAATACGGCGCAGGCACGCAGGTTCACGCCGCGTCCGGAAGCACGGGTTTTGGCGCGGTCATGTATTTCAGCGGCAGCACTTTTTTCACCCTGGGCCTGGGTGACGTGGTGCCGCTCTCCGGCGCCTCGCGTGGTCTGGCGGTGCTGGAATCGGGCGTGGGCTTCGGTTTCCTGGCTATGGTCATCGGCTACCTGCCGGTGATCTACAGCTCATTCTCCCGGCGGGAAGTGGAAATCTCGCTGCTGGACGCACGCGCCGGTTCGCCGCCGAGCGCGCAGGAATTCCTCTCGCGCATGGCAGGAGCGCACAACCAGCCCTTGCTGGACCGCTTTCTGCACCAATGGGAGCACTGGGCGGCGGAAGTGCTGGAAAGCCACATCTCCTATCCGGTGCTGGCCCTGTTCCGCTCTCAGCACATCAACCAGTCGTGGCTGGGAGCGCTGACCACCATTCTGGACGTGAGCGCCCTCACCATTGTGGGCATTGACGGCGTTCCCAGCAACCAGGCCCGGCTGACCTTCGCCATGGCCCGGCACGCAGTGGTGGACCTGGCGCAGGTGGTGGGCGCGCAATACGAGGTAAACGTGGCTGACCGGCTGCCGCCTGCGGCTCTGGCTAATTTGCGCCACGCGCTTACGGCAAATGGCCTGCAGTTGCGCGCAGGCGAAGAGGCCGACCGCAAGCTGCTGGTGTTGCGCAGCATGTACGAGCCCTACGTGCAGGCGCTGGCGGACAGATTACTGCTCCGGCTTCCGGAATGGAGCAGCTTGGCCAAGGTCAAGGATAACTGGCGTAGCAGTCCCTGGGACAAACTCATCCCGAAGCAGGACGGCAGCGTGCCTGTGGCGGTGGTGGAAGAGCATTTCTAAGGCCGGTAGTCAGGAGTCGGTAGTCAGGAGTCAGCACCCGTAGCGTTTGGCATTTAGCATTTTGCCGGCGATATTCTTCTGCGGAAGCAAAGGGCTTTCTTTGAGCCAAATAACGGGTAGCGGCCAAATGCCAAGTGCCAGTTAACCGCCGACTCCTGACTCCTGAGTCCTGACTACTGGTTCTAAACCATCTGCGTTTCCCACAGGTCGTGCAGGTGAATGATGCCCTGCAACGTGCCGCCGGCATTTACCACCGGCAGGGAAGTGATCTTCTTTTCTTCCATGATGGCCAGGGCAGCGGCGGCAAACTGTTCCGGCGCAATCACCTTGGGATTGCGGGTCATGCAGTCGGCGGCGCTGAGATCCAGCACATCTTTGCCGCGGCGCTCCAGCAGACGGCGCAGGTCGCCATCGCTGATCACCCCCAGCAGGCGCCCCTCTTCCACGACTGTGGTCACGCCCAGTTTCTTTCGTGACATCTCGTAGATGACGTCCGGCATTCTCGTGGCCGGCGCCACTCGGGGCACAGCATCGCCGGTGTGCATCAGGTTCTCCACTCGCGCCAGGCGCTTGCCCAGCTTGCCTCCGGGATGAAGGTTGGCGAAATCCTCTTCCTTGAAGCCGCGGCGCTCGGCGAGAGCCATGGCCAGGGCATCGCCCAGGGCCAGCATGGTGGTGGTGGAAGCCGTGGGCGCCAGTCCCAGAGAACAAGCCTCTTTGTCTACCGAACAGTCCAAAGCGACGTCCGCAGCGGAAGCCAAAGTGGAGATCTTCCCTTGTGGCGCGGGCGTCCCCGCCCGCGGATTGCCGTACATGCGGTCGCAGGTCACGCTGACCAGCGGGATCTGCAGCCGCTTCATGGTCGCCAGCAGTTGCAGAATCTCTTCCGTCTCACCGCTCGCGGACAAGGCAATCACCGCGTCGCCGCGCACCAGCATGCCCAGATCGCCGTGCAGCGCCTCCGCGGGATGCAGGAAGAGTGCGGGCGTGCCAGTGGAATTAAGAGTGGCGGCGACCTTGCGCGCCACCAGGCCGCTCTTGCCCAAGCCCGTGACCACCACGCGCCCGGCGCAGCCGAAGAGCAATTCCACGGCGCCATGGAAGGCCTGAGCCATGGGCCCGGCCAGACGGTCGGCCAGGGCAAGAAGTGCCTCAGCCTCGATGCGCACCACATTTTCGCCGGTGAATTTGGCTCGGGCAGTAGATTTCATCGGAAGCAAGATGGTAGCAAACCGGGGAGGATGGAGTCATTCAGGCAATTAGCCATTTAGGCAGTGAGGACGGCTGTTGGGCTAGGACTACAGTTCTCTCCTGCGGGTCCGATTTGGGACCGATTCGCGAATATCCTACTGCCTCACTGCTGGACCCGCAAAGAAGCGGCTTATGATTAGAAGGGAAGAGTCTCTTCGCCCAGGGCATGAAACATCGTCACTCAGCAAGCAATCAGCCCGAAGGGCGAAACAGCTTTTAGCCCAGGGCGTCAGCCCTGGGAAAGCGCCCAACAATAGTTCAGAGCCCCTTCAGGGGGCGGCACGATGTCGCACGCATATGCCCGCAATTACGTACATGTAATCTTCTCCACCCGAGAACGGCACCGGAAACTTCTTGCGCCGATCCAGCCGAACCTGTGGGCGTATATCCACGGCATTGCGCACAACTACGGAATCCAACTGCTGGCGATTGGCGGCGCCGAGGACCACGTGCACGTGGTGATGGTTCTGCCGCCAAAGCTTTCGCTGGCTCACGCCGTTGGAGTGATTAAAGCAAATTCGTCGAAATGGATGAACGAAACCGGACACCTCTTCGCCTGGCAAGAGGGTTACGGTGCATTCAGCGTCAGTGCATCGAATCTCGACGCAGTAGTGAAATACGTCGAGCACCAAACCCAACATCACGCCCGCCGGGATTTTGCCGCCGAGTTTCGCGCATTCCTGCAGAAGCACGGGATCGAATGCGATCCCGCGTATGTAAGCCGCTAGTGCCGCCCCTGAAGGGGCTCGGATTCTTTATCGCCCATTTTCCCAGGGCTGACGCCCTGGGCTAGAAGCTGTTTCGCCCTTCGGGCTGAATCTGTACCCCTCCCTTGTGTCGCGCGGCACACCAAAGAGCCAGACATCTCCCGGCCAACCCCGCCGGCTTCTCAATCCGCCGATCGAATGTGATCCCGCGTATGTAACCCGCTAGTGCGCCCCTGAAGGGGTTCGGATTCTTTACTGGCCATTTTCCCAGGGCTGACGCCCTGGGCTAAAAGCTGTTTCGCCCTTCGGGCTGGAGCGGTTGCGGACAGCCGATGGAGTCGAGTTGAGGCCCTTACCGGCGCCCTGGCCTGAAAGCTTGTCGAACTGTGGCTCGGTAACGTCACAATCTTCATCCCTCAATTACAATGTCTATTTCCCTTTACCAAGGAAGCACCATTCATGCATCGCTGGTCACAACTGTTCATTCCTACGCTGCGCGAGGCCCCGGCTGACGCCGAGGTTGCCAGCCACAAATATCTGCTGCGGGCGGGCTATATCCGCCAGCTCTCGGCCGGGATCTACTCCTATCTTTTCATGGGGTACCGCTCGATGCTGAAGATCACCGCCATCGTGCGCCAGGAAATGGACAAGATCGGACAGGAGTATTACCTGCCGGCGCTGCATCCGCGCGAACTATGGGAAGCCAGCGGGCGCTGGGCGGCCATGGGCGACGCCATGTTCCGCCTGAAGGACCG
>DATJFA010000167.1:0-7282 GCA_035496015.1 Terriglobales bacterium
TAAACAGAGCTGTATTGGAGACCACGTCCGCCGCGTCGTTGCCGCTGCGCACCAGCTCCAGCATAGGATCGAAACGAATGCGGTACTTGCCCAGCGCCGCGTCCCAAATCGTGAACGCGGGCACCACGGCGGCATCGGTACGCAAGGCCACGCGAGCGATCCCGCTGGCAGTGCAGGCCAGTTGGCCAAAGAAATCCACGAACACGCCCTGGGGCGGAGTCATATTCGTGTCCATGAGGACTCCCACTGTGTCGCCCGCCTTCATGGCGCCCAGCAGGCCGCGGGCGAAGTCCTGCTTGTCGAAAGTAGTATTGCCGTGCAAAGTGCGGTATCGCCTAATCAGCGCGTCGAGGTAGGGGTTATCCAGCGGCCGCACCACAATGTGCAGCTTGTGCCCGTAGAGCGAGTGCGCGAAGGAGCCTACCTCCCAGCCACCCAGGTGCGCGGTTAGAAAGAGCACGCCTTTGCCGCGCTTTTCGGCTGCTAAAAAGTTTTCCAAGCCGTCGTAGACCGCCACCGTTGAGACGTTTTCCGGCGTATAGCGCGGGAAATGGCAAACCTCGGCCAGGAGGCGACCCAGGGAGGTGAACACACCGCGCACAATGCGTTGGCGCTCGGCCGGCGTCATTTCCGGAAAAGCCAGCTCCAGGTTACGCATGGCCACACGACTCAAGCGCCGGTGCAACAGGCGCACGGTGTGGCCAAGAGCAATCCCCGCCGCCCGCGCCAAAGGTCGCGGCACAAGGCCGAGTATTCGGACCAGCAGCCACACCGGCGCGTACTCGAGGCGATGCCGCATTCTGGAAAGCGTGACGGTAACATTGGGGCGGGGCTTTTTCAAATCGCGAAGTAGCCGTCATCTGTCAGCTATCAGCTTTTGGCTTTTGGCTTTTGACATTTGGCTTTTCAGCTCTGGCTATTCTTTTGTAGCGCCGGCATCTTGCCGGCTGTCCGCGAGGGCATTTTGCCTTCGCGCTGTGGGCTAGTTTGTCCTGGAGCGAAGTCGAAGGGCCCACAGGACAGCCGCTGGGACGGCGGTGCTACGACCGTGGGGCGTTTTTGCGACCTATAATGGAAGGCTTTTCGGGAGCGCGCATGAAGCACTGGTTCAACTCTGATAAATCCGGCCAAGAAAAGGCGAAGAACTGCATTTTTTCTCTGTTAGCGGCCGGCATCTGCCTGACTCTGCTTGCCTGTTCCGCCAATAGTCCGGGCAATATCGAAAGCATGGTGGCGCAGGAAGCCAAGCGGGTGGCTATTGCCGGCAAAAATCTTAAAAACCCGTTGCCGGACACGCCGGAGACCGTCAAAACCGGCCAGGAGCACTTCGGCCATCACTGCCAGGTTTGCCACGGCCTGGACGGTCATAACACTGGCGTGCCCTTCGCTGCCAAAATGTCGCCTAATGTGCCCGACCTGGGCGATAGGAGCGTGCAGGAGTTCACCGATGGCCAACTGAAAATGATCATCCAGAATGGCATTCGCTTCAGCGGCATGCCAGGCTGGCAGGGCATTCTGGATGACAATGAAATATGGGCGATTGTGCATTTCATTCGCCACCTCCCGCCCAAAGGCAGTTTGGGCGTGCCCGCCGTCTTCCAGGAATCAGAAGAAGAGCATCATCACGCGGAAGGAGAGGAACACCATTAATTGACGATTGAAGATTTTCGATTGACGATTGAAAACCCCGTTGTCGGTAATCGCAACTGCGCACCTAATCGTATCTACACCAATCGTCAATCTTCAATCATCAATCGTCAATTTACTTCGCCGCTTCGGTGGCGAACTTGCTCAGTGAAACCAGCAGAGGGCGGCCGCCCTCGGGTGACTGGATCTCGCCGGTCAGCGAAGTGCGAAAGGGCACCATGCGCCCGTAGAACTCGCGCGTGCTGGTCTTATCCTGCTTGACTAGCGCGCCGTTCAGGCTTATGCCGGCGAACACGCCTCGGGCCCGCGAGTAAGTCAGGATTTCCGCACGCATCTTCCAGTCGGTGGAGCCTTCGGCATGGCGCCCCACCGGGCCCGCTGCCGCGGAAGCGTCCGCGCCCACCTGGAATTTGCTGGAGAGCAGGTTGCGCATGCCTTTCTCGTTCATGACCAGCATGATGAGGTCCACCGCTTGCCCGCCGATCTGGAAGCCAAAGCTGCCACCCTTGATGGTGAAGAAGGCGGGCGCGCTCCAACCCTTGGGCGTGCGGCAACTGGCCACGCCACGGCCATAGCGGGCTCCGACGATGAATCCGCCCTTCAGCATCGAGGGCACCACGGCCACGCATTGCGCCGAGCCCATCACTTCTTCCGGAATGCCTTTGTCGGGTGCGGACATAATTTCGTCCACCACCTCGGCAGCCGCCCGCACGCGGTCTACCGCCTTGCTCTCATCAGCGCTCTGCGGCGCCGCGGTTGAGCTTTGCTGGGCAGAAGAACCGGGTGCCGGTTGCGCCGCTGGCGTCTGGGCCGGCGTGGTGCTGGAAGTCTGCGAGAAAGACCAGGTGGCGCAGCAGATCACGAGCAGTGCAAAAAGTTTTTTCATGATTTCCTACCTTGGCCCGGAACGTCTTCCAGACGAGCAGAATGGGCACTACCTAGGAAATACCGCAACCACGGTCGCGGTCAAGAGCCGGCGCAAAATAGCAGTGAAAAAACACCTTGAAAAGAAAACCGCAGAGTACGCTGAGGACGCAGGGGAAGACAGAATAGTTTTCGACAAAGTATTTCTCTAGAAGCTGTCATACCCAGCGCAGGAATGGATAGAAGCAAGATGCCCACCCCCACCCAAAATCTCGGCGTTCTTGGCGTCCTCTGCGGTTAGGGTTTTTAGGGTTAAAAAAAGCGGGGCCAAGATTGTGACCCTTCATCAATCCCGACCCCGTCTCCCAGGTTCTGTGGTAGGTGAGTGCAGTATGGGGTCAGGGTGGAAAAGCAACAAGGTTACCAAGGGCCGTCGTCCTTCGTAACCCCCTGCCTACTTTGCAGTTACCAGTGAATGTGTGATGGCGTGCACGGAAAGCGCGATGCGGTTCTGCACTCCCACCTTCCGCATCAACTTGGCGACGTGAGCCTTAACGGTGCGCTCCTCGATGCCCAGGGCGGCTCCGATTTCCTTGTTGGAGCGGCCAGCCACCAGCATCTCCAGCACTTCTTTTTCGCGGTCGGTGAAGGTTACGCGCCCGGCGGGGAAAATGCGCCCGGGGGAAGAACTGACCCGCTCAATGAACATGGAGAGCACGCGGCGCGGCGCCCACACCGAGCCCTGGTTGACGATGCGGATGGCCTGCGTGAACTCCGCCGGCGCTGCCGCCTCATCCACATAGCCCTTGGCGCCCGCTGCGATGGCCTTGAGAATGGTCTCGTCGTCGGCGCCAGAACCGGTCACAATGATGCGCAGGTCGGGGCGGGCGGCTTTCAGGCTGGCCATGGTGTCGAACAGGTTCGGCCCTCCGCGGCTGCCCAGCAGCACCAGATCAATGCCCTCCTGGTGCGCCAGTTCCGCCACGCTCGACGAAACCAGCTCAAAATCCGGCTCAGCATCGAACAAAGCGCGAAAGCCAACAAAGCGCAGGGGATCGCTCTCGACCACGGCGATGCGAATATGCGGTTTCTTCGCCGGTTTTGCAGCCGGTTTCATAGTTTATCCTTCTGGGGGTTGGCGCTAGCATAGCTGTATTTGTGGAACTTGGAAAGAGGACGGAACTCCATCGGGCAATATGCGCCGCATCCAAATGGGTGGAATATGGAATTAGAAGAAAAGACCATGAAACCAACTCCCAAGCTAGCGTGCACAATCATCCTGGGTCTGGCAGCAGCAGGCTTGTTCAGCATGGCAGGCTGGGCGCAGACAGAGCCGGCGCCGGCCGCGCCCGCAACCGGTCAAACCTCGTACCAGCCCAAGTTCCACGGGGACCCGGCCAAATCCGAGGCCGAATCGCAAACCCTGGGCTACATGCGAACTGTGGTGCGGGCGGAAAAAATCTACTACAAGCGGCACAATGAATTTGCCTCTTCCCTGGCCACCCTGGCCGGCACCGGGTCCTTCACCAAGCGCATGGCCCACACTACCCAGCGCGGCGACTACACCATACATTATCGCGGAAAGAAGGACGGCTATATGCTGACCGCCATCCCGCAGCAGTTTGGTCCCGATCATCGGGCGTTTTATGCCGATGAAGACGGTAAGATTCGCGTGGAAGAGGACAAACCGGCGAACAGCGAGTCTCCGGTGCTGCGCTGAGGCTCAGTTGCTGGGGCGAATTTCGGCTGCCCGGCCCTTGCGAAAGGTGATTTCTACAGGCTTGCCGCCGTTGGGAAATTTCACGGTCTTAATATCGGGGTCGTCAGAGGGCGCAGGAATGCCCATGCCCAGGGCAAAGCTGACCTGAACTTCATCCATGCCCGGTTTGGCCTGGTGCTGGTCAATGGCCTGCCAGACGTCTTTCGGCCACACGTTGTAGAGCTGGTGTGGGTCCTGTATGAACAGCATTTCATCGGAATAAATCTGGTAGTTGCCGCCCTTGAACACACCAATGGGCACGGCATAACTCTTGCCAGCCTTATCGAACACCGCCACGACCTGGCGCTGGTCGCGCGCGCCAGGGGTCACATCGGTGACCACGTCGCGGATGTTGAGCTTCTCGATAGGGCCCAGCAGGCCGGCTTCGTGGGCAAAATCAGCGCGGCGCCGCCCCGGGTCGTAGGAATAGTAGTAGTACCGGTACCCTTCCTTGACCCAGGCGGGCTGCTGGGTCAGTTGCCGCGCCGACTTCAGGTCGTAGGGGTAGAGCTTCTTCGGAACCACATAGTACGTTGGATTAAGGGGCGGGGCGGCGTTCGCCTTGGCCTGGCGGGCAGGTTCGTGGCGTTCGCGGAAAATGATTATCAGGCGCACCGCGGCTGCAATCAGCGCTACCGCCAGGAACACCTGGATGTATTTGCGGGTTTCTGCTTTCATGGTGGTCTTCGTAGCGCCGGCCTTTGACTGGCTGTCGCGAGGGCATCTGCCCTCGCTCCCGGCGCTTCCCCTGGGCTGAGCCGAAGGGCCCGAACGACAGCCGCCGGGACAGCGGCGCTACTACGTTCATTCCAGCCCCCGGGGTTAAGGTCTTATTCTCACCCACCTAGGACTTTCCCTCAATTCTCGTTTCGGCTCCAGGGGAGCAGAATAAGCTCACTTTTGCCCCAAAATCCAATCTAGTCCGCTCTCGCTCGTGCACAAAATCCTGGGGGAAACGATGCAGGGGAGGGAGCGTGGGTTGGGAACTGCTCCCCGGCAGCCGCAAGCTGCCGGGGAGTTTGTGTTTAGGCTGTTAGCTCTTGGCCTTTAACTCTTCTCTCGATGCCTTAGTTGGAACCGCAGCGACAAGGGCCAAAAGCTAAGAGCCAAGAGCTCGGAGCTACTCCGTCACCATCTCGCGCCAGGCGCTGCGGCCGCTGCGCGCCGCCTCCTCCGCTACCCGCTCGCCAATGGCGGATAGGGCCGAAAAGATGCGGACCCCGCGGTCAATATAGACGGGGGCGTCGTGCCAGACAGTTTCGAACGCGTCCGGGTACTCCGAGGCCAGGACCGCCAGCCCGGCGGCAGCTACTACCATGCCCGGAGCCTTGCGCCCGGCGATCAGGAGCAGAGCGCCTGCTCCTAAAGAACCAAAAACCACTGCCCGCTTCCAGCCTTGCATTCCTGCCTCCAGCTCTGCCCGGCTCTACCGCTTAAGTCTGCCGAGGATATCATGGCTTTCTCTGAAATCAGCCTGCAAAGGATTAGAGCCGCCCGGCCAGAACTCTGTTGCTCGGCTTCCTCGATCAGAGGCTCTTTACAGCTCATTTAAACTGAGACGCTTCGTCCCGGGAGGGAACCTTGCCACGACGCACTCTGAACGCCACAATCATGATTCTTTTTGCCGCCACCCTGGCCCTCGCCCAGACCGCACCCCGGGCGCGGGACTTGGGAGTTCCCTTCGAAGGCACACCCGGGCCGCTGAACGCGATTACCGATGTAGCTGGAGTGGAAGTGGGCCACACCACCCTGATCTCGGGCGAAGGGCCGCTGAAGGCAGGCGTGGGCCCGGTGCGCACCGGAGTAACGGCCGTCCTGCCCCGGGGCGATAACAGCGACCCGGTTTTCGCGGGCTGGTTCACCGAAAACGGCAACGGCGAGATGACTGGCACCACCTGGGTGGAAGAGTCGGGCTTCCTCGAAGGCCCGGTGATGATCACCAATACCCACAGCGTGGGCGTGGTACGCGACGCCGTGATCGTCTGGCGCGTGAAACATGGTCAGCCGAAAGAATCAGAGTATTGGTGGTCGCTGCCGGTGGTGGCTGAAACCTGGGACGGCTTCCTGAACGACGTGAACGGCTTCCACGTGCATCCGGAGGACGCCTTCCGCGCTATTGATACCGCACGCGGCGGACCCGTGCCCGAAGGCAACGTGGGCGGAGGCACGGGCATGATCTGCTACGAATTCAAAGGCGGGATCGGCACCGCCTCGCGCCGGTTGCCGGCCAAAGAGGGCGGCTACACCGTGGGCGTCCTGCTGCAATGCAATCATGGTGACCGCGAACAGTTGCGCATTGCCGGCACGCCCGTGGGCAAAGAGATCACCCAGAATCCGGTGTGGGCCAGCGCCGCCCAACCGGCGCGCGATATGGGTTCCATCATCGTGGTGGTGGCTACTGACGCGCCCCTGCTGCCGCACCAGCTGAAACGCATTGCCAAGCGCGTGACCCTGGGCCTGGGCCGGAACGGCGCCATCGCAGGCAACGGTTCCGGCGACATTTTCATAGCTTTTTCCACCGCCAACCCCGGCGCATTTAATTATTCGAAAATCACTCATCCGGCCATGATGGCCAACGACCAGCTTGATTCCGTGTTTGAGGCCACGGTGCAGGCAGTGGAGGAAGCGGAGGTCAACGCCATGGTTGCCGCTCAGACCATGGTTGGGCGCGACGGTCACAAGGCCATTGGCCTGCCGCACGACCAACTGCGAGAAGTGCTGAAGAAGTACAACCGGCTGGGGAGGTAGGGAGCTACACCGCAAAGCTGCTTGATGCTTAGAAAAACTTTTTTTATAGCATTTCCTTCTTTAGCAACACACATTGATTTTGTCATCCTGAGCGCAGCGAAGGACCTGCTTTTCTTGCGCGGCGCTGATCATTTTGTGTCCAGCACAACTTTTTTTGAGTTGTCATCCTGAGCGCAGCGAAGGACCTGCTTTTGTGTTTTGTCGAACCACCGCAGATGCCGCTCCAAGGTGTGATCGTTCACACAGCAATTTAGTTTTCAGTTT
>DATJFA010000168.1:0-17053 GCA_035496015.1 Terriglobales bacterium
AAACTCTTTCCGTCCTTATACGGAGGAGGACCAATTTGCTTCAGTTCTTGAACAGCCTGCAAATTACCTTGACGAGACGCTCGCTGCAAAAGAGCTGTGTACGCCACGGCGGACGATCGCGAAAACTCGGCGGCAACCTGACCGGTCCCAACGAACGCGTAGAAAAGGTCGGGCCGCGCCTTCACCATAAAAAATCCGAGGACGGAGCCCCAGGAGTGCCCGACGAGAAGGATTTTATTCTTATGCAGCCGCTTCTTCAGCAATTCCGAAAGCTCAATACCGTCTTGCACCATTTGGTCCGGTGTAATCGTGGAGGCAGAGGCTCGGTTTCGCCCGAACGTTCTCCCGGCGCCGCGCTGGTCCCATTGCACAAGGGTGAAATACTTCAGCCAGCTGCGAAATGCTGCGTACCCCCAGGGATTGGTGGCATCTCCGGGCCCGCCATGCAGGAACAGGAGCACCGGGTTATTGCGGTCCTCGCCCCGAATCGTGATCCATTGGTCAATTCCGCCGATCTTGACATAGGTAGCCTCGTCGATTCCGTTCGGACCCGTAATCGCGTACGTTCGCGCGTTGCGGCTGCGCAGCAACTTGAGCGCCGGCTCTAACTTCTGGAAATCGGCGACTTCGGATGCGACCGACGGGGCTTCCTGACCTCTGCACGAGCCGTGTACGCCGCAAAAGAACACGATCGAGATAATGGAGAAGCCGATGACGTTGCGGACCACGGCCGGAGTCACTCTGCTGCTGAAATTCATGGGTTTTAATGAACTAAGGCACGCTCACAAAAGCGCATAAGAATTGCGACCCAGAGTAAAGCTGCTCGCGCAAGTAGTAGACGGGCCAAAACGAGTTCTGTTACCGACACAGCCGCGACTTCAAGTCGCAGCCCTTCGGACTGGCGGCCGGACCTGATTCTTGAGCCCCGGCTCCTACATCAGGATTTCGCGTGCTCTCGACGCGATGGGGTGCTGCATCTCGGCCAGCTCATTCTTCACCAGGTTCAGGCCGTAAACGCACTGCTCGAAATGGTCAGAGAGGCGAGCGAACATGGGCGCGACCTTGGCGTACTCGAAGAATTCGAACTTGGAGACGATGTAATAGCTCTCCTTGCCCGCCTTCATGAAGTCCACAAAATTTTCCACCCGCTGCCGCCGCATGCGGAAGTGGTTGATGCTCTCGGGAAACATGCCGGTAAAAAACAGGGTGAAGTCGCCGATGTGCTTGCGCACCTGGCGTTCGCGGTCGAAGGAAGGCGCGGGGCCATAAACGGGGTCGGATTCCAGCAGCATTTCGCCCACATCGTCCAGGGGCTTGCCGGTGGCGTTGCGCAACTTGAAGAGCTGGTCCAGTTCGCAGAATTCGGCCAGCATATTGGCCACGTAACCGCTCACTTCCGGGTCGCGCATGCGCAGTTCATCCGTGTAGTGCCGGTTAACCAGTTCCACAAAAAAGTCCCGCAAAGGATGCGATTCAGGAATCACTTGGCTCTCCTCGCTCCGTACGCCAAAACTACTGCATTTGGCGTTTACTTAACGCAAGCTGCAGGCGAACGCAAGTGACTTTTGATGTGAGCCATTGGTGTGTTCGTCCCTTACCGCGCCAGGCGCGCCTTTCCGCGTCTTCATAGTTTGACAACACGGTTTCGCGAATGGTTGCAGCAGCCTCATTGCCACTGCTGGGCAAGGGCTTAGAGTTGTTGGCGCTCTCGCTCGCTGGCTGCTAACGCGGGGCGGAACGACAGGCTGTGGCACACTGGAAGGGGAGGAACTCCGTAATGTCACGCCAGAACATTTCCAGCGGCGCGCCCTGGGAACCGATCGTCGGCTACTCCCGTGCGGTGCGAGTGGGCAACCACATCCACGTGGCCGGCACCACTGCCGTGAAAGATGGCAAGGTGGTGGGCAAAGGCGACGCCTACGCTCAGGCCGTGCAGATCTTCCGCATCATTGAATCGGCCCTGAAGCAGGCCGGAGCCGGGCTTGAAGACGTGGTGCGCACCCGCAGTTTCCTGGTGAATATCGCGGATTGGGAAAAGGTAGGAAAGGCACATGGGGAGTTCTTCCGCGACGTTCGTCCCGCCGCCACCATGGTAGGCGTTACCGGCCTGGTCTCCTCGGATATGCTGGTGGAAATCGAGGTGGACGCCATCCTGGAACCATAGCCACGGAGACACGGAGGCACGGAGAACCGCAAGTTCACGTCCCCGGATGGAAAAGGTCAAGGTTGCAGTAAAATCCTAAATCGCTGAAGGCAAACAGGCGGGTGCAACCCCCGTTTATAGGAAGTAGTCCAAGAGCTAAGCTGTTCAGCGGCCACTGGTTACCTTGGTGGCATTTGTTGCACCGGCGAGCCTGAATTCGGCATCAAACGCGTTATAATGACGTTCAGTTCTCGCCAAAGGACGGTCTTTCCAAGATCGAAGTACCGATGCCCAACCGATTTAAAGCGTTAATTCTCTCCATCTCTCTTGTCGTGGTGCTGTTCATGGTGGCCGGCGGCCTGGTAGTGCGGGCTTCCGACAACAATGACGGCGCTTACCGGCAACTGGGCGTTTACAGCGAAGTTCTTTCCCGCATCCGCAGCGAGTATGTGGAGGAGCCGAACATCCCCAAAGTGACGGATGGGGCGCTCCACGGGCTGCTGGAATCGCTGGACGCTAACTCCAGCTACCTGAATCCCGACCAGTACCGGGAATTCAAGGCGCACAAGCGGGAAGGCAAGGCCGATATCGGCGCCGCCATCTCCAAGCGCTTCGGTTACGCGGCGATCATTGCGGTGGTGCCGGGCGGGCCGGCGGATAAGGCCGGCGTCGAGGGCTCAGACATCATTGAGTCGGTAGAGAATCAGAGCACCCGCGACATGTCGCTGGCGGAAATCCGCGACAAGCTTTCCGGCACGCCGGGGTCGAACGTGGTGCTCTCCATCGTGCGCGCCCGCCGCGCCGAGCCGCAGAAGGTCACCATCACGCGCGACGTGGTGAATTTCCCGCCTGTGTCCGACAAGATGCTGGAAGAGCAGATCGGCTACATCAAGGCGGATGTCATTAACAAGGGCAAGGCGCAGGAGATTGCGACCAAGGTTAAATCCCTGCAGCGCGAAGGGGCCAAGAAGCTGATCCTCGACCTGCGCGATTGTGCCGACGGCGACGAAGCCGAGGGCGTAACCGTGGCCAACCTCTTCCTGAACCATGGCACCATCGCTTACCTGCAGGGCCAGAAGTATCCGCGCCAGACTTTCAACGCCGATCCCTCCAAGGCGGTGACCAATCTGCCCCTGGTAGTGATGGTGAATCGCGGCACAGCGGGTCCGGCGGAGATTGTGGCCGGGGCGATCATGGAGAATGGCCGCGGCGACGTGGTGGGCGACAAGACCTTCGGTGTGGGTTCGGTGCAGAAGCTGATCGAAATTCCTGACGGCTCAGCCCTCATCCTTTCGATTGCCAAGTACTACACGCCCAGCGGCAAAGCCATCCAGGATACGGCGATCACGCCCAATGTGCTGGTGGCCGACGCCGACCAGGACACAGTTCTGCCCGACGATGACAGCGGCCCAACCAACGACCAGGAGCGCAAGATCGAGAAGCAGCACGAGGACGACCAGCTGCACAAAGCCATTGACGTGCTGAAAACGCGGCAGGCGAAATCCTAGTTCCCACGTTCTTTGACCATCGCGCGCCTGCGGGCGCGCGAATTTTTTTTAAAAGCAGTTGTCAGTGGCCAGTCAGTGGTCAGTTAAGACAACAACTAGCGCTTCGCCCCTTCGAGGGCCTCGGCAACGAAAAGAGCAAAGGCAGGTCCTTCGCTGCGCTCAGGATGACAATACAAAGCTCGGATGACAAGACGAATGTGGCTCAGGATGACAAGCTAGCCGCTTCTTCCCCCCTGAGGTTCCTAACTGGCCACTGCCCACTGACCACTGGCCACTGCACCGGTGCTATGCTGAACTCATCCTCCCATGAAGTTGCTGGACGCAGACCGGCCCCCGGTAGAGGTCCGTACTCCTGAAGAAGTGGCGGCCCGGCGCCGGCTGGTGGCCTGGATTGTCTATGGAGTTCTGGTGCTGCTGGCCGCCGGGGCGGGCTCCCTGGCCGGCCTCCTGTTTGTCTACAACACTGACCTGCCCCAGGTGGATGACCTGGAGCATTACCGTCCCATTTCCAACACGGAGCTTTTCGACGACCAGGGCCGCGTGATCGGTTCTTTCGCCCTGCAGCGACGAGTGGTGGCTCGCTACCAGGATTACCCACCTGTGCTGCGCGAGGCGGTGATCTCCATTGAGGACAAGAATTTTGAGAAGCACTGGGGCGTGAACGTGTGGCGCATACTGGGCGCCGCCTGGCGCGACCTTATCTCCGGCGGCAAAGTACAGGGCGCCTCCACGCTGACCATGCAGCTTTCGCGCAACCTGTTCCTTTCGCCGGAGCGTACCTATGGGCGCAAGCTGGAGGAGATCCTGCTGGCCATCCAGATCGAGCGCCGCTTCACCAAGGCGCAGATTTTCACCCTCTATGCCAACCAGATTTTTCTTGGCCACGGCGTTTACGGGTTCGAAACCGGCGCCGAATTCTACTTCGGCAAGCACGCCCGGGATTTGACCCTGCCCGAAGCCGCCATGCTGGCCGGTTTGCCCAAGGCGCCCAGCGCATACTCGCCCATCAACAACCCGGAGCGGGCGCTGCGCCGCCGCAACCTGGTAATCAATTCCATGCTGGAGGACGGCAAGGTTACGGCGGCCGAGGCCACCGCCGCCAAGGAACAGCCCATCCGGCTGAACCTGCAGACTGACCCCAACTCGCTGGCGCCCTACTTCGTGGAAGAGATTCGCCGTTATCTGGAAAAGAAATACGGCAGCGACCAGGTGCACCAGGGCGGACTGCGGGTTTACACCACGCTGGACATGGACATGCAGAAAGCGGCCAACCAGGCAGTACTGGATGGACTGGCCGCCTACGAGCACCGCCACGGCTGGAAAGGCCGCCTGGAGAACGTGCTGCTGGAGGGGCAGACGCTGGAGGCTTACCACAACCCCGACTGGGACGAAATCATGGAACCGGGCAGTTACGTGCACGCTCTGGTCACGGAAGTTGCAGGAGGAGAGGCGGCGGTGAAGTTCGGCCGCTACTTCGCTTCCCTTGGGCCCGCCGAAGTGGCCTGGACCGGGCGGCGTGTTTCCCAGTTGCTGGCTCCCGGCGACGTGGCCTACGTCAAAGTGATTTCGCTTGGACCGGATAACCGCGCGCGGGTCACGCTGGAGCAGGATTCCGGGGTGCAGGGCGCGCTGGTCGCCATTGATAATGCCAGCGGCGAGATCAAGGCCATGGTAGGCGGGCGCGACTTCGATACCTCCAAGTTCAACCACGCCACCCAGGCTGAGCGCCAGGTGGGCTCCTCCTTCAAGCCCTACGTTTACACCGCTGCCATCGACCAGGGAGCCACGCCCGACGACGTGGTGCTCGATGCGCCCGTGACCTTCAACACGCCTTCCGGACCCTACATTCCGCACAACTACGACGAGAAGTTTGAGGGCAACATCACCCTGCGCCGCGCCCTGGCCAACTCGCGCAACATTCCCGCGTTGAAGACGGCGGAGAAGGTCGGCATTGAGACGGTGATCGGCTATGCCCATCGTTTCGGCATCAGCGAAGAAATTCCTGACTACCTGCCGATTGCCCTGGGCGCGGCCGACGCCACTGTGCTGGAGCAGACTTCCGCCTTCAGTGTCTTCCCCGAAGACGGGGTGCGCCTGCTGCCGCGCTACATCACCAAAGTGACGGATTACGATGGCCGCCTGCTGGAGGAGAACTATCCCGACGTGCGCGACGTGATCAGTCAGCGCACCGCGCGCATCATGACGTCCATGCTGCATGAAGTGGTGCTGCATGGCACGGCCGTTGCTGCCAGCCGCATGCCCTATCCGCTGGCGGGCAAGACCGGAACCACCAACGATTTCACCGACGCCTGGTTCGTCGGCTTTTCGCCCAACCTGACCTGCGGCGTGTGGGTGGGGTTTGATGAGAAGAAAACACTGGGCAATAAGGAGACGGGAGCGCGGGCGGCGCTGCCCATCTGGATGCAGTTTATGTCGGCCGCGCTGAAGGGCCACGATACGGGCGAGTTTCAGCCCCCGCCTCCGCTGCAACCCAGCGCCGTGGTGCAGAAGGTGGACACGCCCGACAGCGCGCCCACGGCAGACGAAACGCATTAACGCTCTGTCATCCGTTGTTAGTTGTTGTCTCTTGGCTGTCGGCCTTTGGACGCAGGCGGGAGATGTTCGCATCCTGACCACTGAAGGCGAGTCAACCCATTTTTTGGCGTCATGCTGAGGCACTTCAGTGCCGAAGCATCTCGCGTGTAGCGCCGCGACGTCCTGTTCACAAACTGAAGGTCCTTCGACTCGCGCTCGTTTCACTTCGTTCAACTCGCGCTCGCTCAGGATGACAAAAGGGAAAGTGCGCGCGGCGTGCGCCACGGCTGAAAGCCGTGCCCTGATGCGAGTCGTCATGGATACAGTGCGAACAAAATCGTACTGCTGGGTTTTTCATGTCCCCATGCTTCCCACGTGGCTTGGGAAATTCATCAATGTTCAATCAACAATCTTCAATCAATAGCCTTTCCTGGCAAAACCCGGCTACAATCGGGGCATCGTCCGCGTAAAGACACTGTTTCGCCTGCTCTCGCTGGCCATGATTCTGCTCATGGTGGCCATGGTGTCGGCCATTACCACCATGCGCCTGGCCATCCATGGGCGCGAAGTGGCGGTGCCCAACTTTGTGAACATGATGCCGGCCGATGCCCAGCGGCTCGCCTTGCAGAGCGGCCTCAGCTTTACCGTAGAGCGCCGCTTCTATAGCGCGCAGGTTCCGTTTGGCCGGGTGATGTCGCAGGTGCCGGATGCGGGCACGCTGGTGCGCCGCGGCTGGCAGGTGCGTGCCGCCGAGAGCCTGGGCTCGCAACGGGTGGCCATACCGGACTTGGTGGGGCAGAGCGGGCGCGCCGCTGAAATCAACATCCGCGAGCGTGGCCTGGAGATGGGAACGCAGGCCACAGCGCATCTCCCCAGTCCGGCGCCAGGCATGGTGATCGCCCAGAACCCACCGGCTAACGCACGCGAGATCTCTGCTCCTCGCGTCAGCGTCCTGGTAGCCGCGCCTCCAGATCCAGCAGCCTTCGTGATGCCCAACTTTGTGGGACAGCCGCTCGCCCTGGTGAGCGCCGATATTGAGAAAGCCGGCCTGCACGTGGGCAACCTGACCGTGCGCCCGGCTGGCAATGCTGGAACCACACCTTCGACGCCCGCTGGTCCCGCACCCCCTCCCGCTTCCGATTCTGGAACCACCGCCACCATCATTGTCGGCCAGAGCCCGGCCCCGGGACAGAAGGTGACCGCCGGCACGGTGGTGAATTTTGAAGTACAGCGGTAGTTGGTAGCTAGTAGTTGGAAGCTGGTAGTTAGTTGGCCGCCAACCAGCGGTGGCTATCAGCGCCCAATTCCTGCTACCGTACTACCTACCGACTACCAAGTACCAACTACAAACTACCAACTACCAGCTACTTTTACACTGTCATCCTGAGCGGAGCGAAACGTTTCGCTGGCGAAACGGTTCGCGCAGTCGAAGGACCCCTGCGTTTTCTCGCACTGGCATACACCTGAGGGAGTTTTTCTAAACACCTTTAATGCTCTGCTACGCTCTTTCTAGGATTGCCGCGAAAAACCCATCGCACGGATGCACGCCGGGCAGCGTGCGCAGAAAGGGCCCGTCAGTTATGGAGTCCAGATCCCGCCATACGAGTTCGCCGCGCTCTTGCATGCCGTTTAGTTCGCTGCGGCAGTCCAAGAGGCGAACACCAGAAGCGCTCGCCTGCAGCTCTTCCACCACAGCCTGGTTTTCCTCCCGCTCCAGCGAGCAGGTGGAGTAGACCAGCCGTCCGCCAGGCGCAAGGTGTTGGAGTGCGGAGCTCGCAATCGCCAGCTGGCGGGCATGCAGATCGGCCAGGTCTAACGGTTTCAAGCGCCACTTGATTTCCGGATTGCGGGCCAGCGTGCCTGTGCCGGAACAGGGCACATCGGCCAAGGCCCGGTCAAACTCGCCGCTGACCGGCAGTTGTTCAGCGTCGGCCGCAATGACCTGCACGTTTTGTGCCCGCACCAGCCGGCGGAGTAGCCGAGCACGCTGCGGGTGCAGGTCGGCAGCGATAATCTGCGAATCGGGATTGCGTTCCGCCAATATGGCTGTCTTGCCTCCGGGGGCGGCGCAGCAGTCCAGAAGACGCTCCTCGCGACCCACCAACGCTGCCACGAGTTGCGAGGCTTCATCCTGAATTGCCACCCGGCTTTGGCGGAAGGCAGCAGTGTGTGTGATCTCGCCTAGCAAAACCCGGCGGGCATCGGCCAGAAATGCGCCCGCCGCCAGCTCGATTCCGGCTTGCCGCAGTTCTTTCTCGGCGCCGGCATGGCGCAGGCGAATGGCCGTTAGCGGCACCTGCTGGTCGTAAGCGCAGATGCGCGCCGCTCGCTCCACTCCGTACTGAGCAAGCCAGCGTTTGACCAGCCATTCCGGATGGGCATAGGCGGCGGCCAAACTTGGCGGGCTCGTATTCGCCGGTACGGAAGGAGGAAGACTCGCCGCCTTGGCTGCCAACTTGCGCAAGACAGCGTTCGCGAACGGCGCGGCGGAGCGCTTGCGGGCCTTCTTCACCAGCTCCACGCTTTCATAGATGGCTGCCCGCGCCGGCACTCGCTCCAACCAGCCAAGTTGATAGGCGCCCAGACGCAATGCAACCAGCACCTCCACGTCCAGTTTCTCCAGGGGATGCGAGGCGCTGCTTGCGATGGCCGCATCCAGCGCGGAGCGCCAGCGCAGCACTCCCATCACCAGCTCGGTGCAGAGCGCGTGATCAGGGAGGGAAAGCTTCTGGTAGCGCCGGGCATGCAGCAACTCCGAGACGTAGGCACGGTCCCGCTCCACGCGCAGGAGAATGTCGAAGGCGGCGGCACGGGAAGCGGAGAGCATGGGGCAACTGAGTAATCGGGTAATTGTGTAATTGATAAGCGTTCAACGTGATTTTAGTACGGAAGGAACAATTGCGGTTCGCGAGCAGAAGACCAAGAATGTCATCCCGAGCGAGCACGAGCCGAGCTTGCAAGGCGAAGGCGAATCGAGGGACCTTGTGCTTCTGAGCTCACAACGCAAGGTCCTTCGACTCCGCTCAGGATGACATTCTGGGAACGGTTTCTCCCAATTTCTCCGCAGGTCTCGGCCGGTAGCCGTGCACAAAATCGCGCGCGGCCATGCGCTTCTTGCCTTCGAGCTGCACTTCCAGAAGCTCGAGCGCGGTGTTTGCGCCGCAGCCCACCAGCAAGCGCTCGCCTTCCACTTTGATCTCGCCCGGCGCCAGCGTAGCCGCGGCTGGTTTGGCTCCCCAAATGTGCAACTGCTTGCCGCGAAAACTGGTGAAGGCTCCGGGCCAGGGCTGAAACCCGCGCGAGCGATTGACGATCTCAGCTGCCGGGCGCCGAAAATCAATCAATCCATCTTCACGTTTGAGAATTGGGGCCAGCGTGGCCCGGCTATGGTCCTGGGGACGCGGCTGGACCGTGCCTGCCGCCAGCCCGGGCAACGTCTCAACCATGAGATCTGCGCCAATGGCAGCCAGGCGCGGCGCCAGAGTCTCGGCCGTGTCCTCAGGTGCGATAGGTATTTCTTTCTGCAGCAGGATGTCGCCGGTATCGAGGCCGGCGTCAATGCGCATGGTAGTCACGCCGGTGACGGTCTCGCCCATGGCGATGGCCCACTGGATGGGCGCAGCGCCGCGATACTTGGGCAGCAGCGAGGCATGCAGGTTGATGTTGCCCAGCCGCGGCAGGTCAATCATCCACTGCGGGATGATGCGGCCGTAGCCCACCACCACAATGGCGTCAGGCTTGAGAGCGGCCAACTGCGTCCGGAATTCCTCGTTGCTCTTGATTTTGTCCGGCTGCACCACAGGCAGCCCCAGCTCCAGCGCGCGGCTCTTTACCGGCGAAGGCGCCAGTTCCAGGCCGCGCCCTCGCGGCTTATCGGGCTGGGTGACTACCAGGCGCACCTCCAACCCGCTGCTCACCAGCTTTTCCAGCGTGGGAACGGCAAAGCGGGGCGTGCCACAAAAGACCAGGTCCATGAAATTTGTAATTTAGTAATTTGTAATTGGTAATTGCAGCAAGCAAAGCCGTCGAAATTGCCAAATTACAAATTGCTCAATTACAAATTACTCAATCCCCCCACTCTCCCGCCTTCACCAGCTTGCGGATTTTGCGCTTCATCAGGTCGCGCTTCAGGGCGCTGATATGGTGGATATAGAGTCGCCCGTTGAGGTGGTCGGTCTCATGCATGAAGGCGCGGGCCAGCATTTCCTCGCCGGTCTTCTCATACCATTTGCCGGTGGCGTCCTGGGCTTTCACGGTGACTCGCATGGGACGGGTAACCGGCTCGCGGAAGTCGGGAATACTCAGGCAGCCCTCGCTGCCTTTCTGCTTGCCTTCGGTGTGGATGATTTCCGGGTTCACCAGCACCAGCTTGGCGGTGGGGTCCTCCTTGAAGGTGACGTCAATCACCGCGATGCGCCGGGATATACCGATTTGCGGCGCCGCCAGGCCCACGCCGTGCGCCGCGTACATGGATTCAAACATGTCGTCCAGCAGCTTGCGCAGTCCATCATCAAAGACCTCCACGGGCGCGGCGGGTTTTTCCAGCACCGGGTCGCCATATTTCACAATGGAATAGATCATCAGTAGCTCTGCAGTTGCTGGCAGTAGCCTTGAAAGTTGCGAACCGTCTCCGTAACCGAATCGCCACCAAATTTTTCCAGCGCGCAGCGCGCCAGGGTAAGCGCCACCATCGCCTCCGCCGCCACTCCCGCGGCCGGCACCACGCACACGTCGGAGCGCTCGTAAGCGGCCTTCACCGGTTCCCGGGTGGCGAAATCCACCGATTCCAGCGGCCGGCGCAGGGTGGAAATCGGCTTCAGATAGCCTCTAACCAGGATGTCCTCGCCGTTGGAAATGCCGCCTTCCACGCCGCCCGCATGGTTGTGCTTGCGGGTAAAACCGGTAAAAGGTGGGGCGTCATCTTTTTTTTGCCGCGAATAGCCTATTTCATCATGCACTTGCGATCCGGGGGAAGTCGCGGCCGAAACTCCCACCCCAATCTCCACCGCCTTCACTGCCTGCAATGACATGACCGCGCCGGCCAGCACGCCGTCCAGGCGCTCATCCCAGTTGGCATAGGTTCCCAGGCCGGGCGGGACGCGGTGGGCAACCACCTCGAAGACGCCACCCACCGAGTCGCCGGTGCGCAGCGCCTGGTCCACTTCGGCCTTCATGCGCTGTTCAGCTTCCGGATCGGCACAATTGAGCAGCACTTCATCCTTGTCGGCCAGGGCGCGAATGTTTTCCCAGGGCACCTCGGCGTTCGCCAGGGCGGCATGGCCTACCGCCAGAACGTGGCTGAGTACCTCGATCCCCAATTCCCGCAGGAACAGCTTGGCAATCGCGCCCACCGCCACCCGGGCGGCCGATTCCCGGGCCGAAGCCCGCTCCAGCACATAACGGGCCTCGCGAAAGTTGTATTTGAGGGCACCCGCCAGGTCGGCATGGCCGGGGCGCGGCGACTTAACTTCTTTGTGCTTGGCCGGATCACCGGCGGCGACGGGCAGTGATTCCTGCCAGTTCTTCCAATCCTTATTTTCTAATAAGATGGAGATGGGTGAGCCAATTGTGGCCCCGTGCCGCACGCCTGACAGGATATGCGCCTGGTCGCGCTCGATCTTCATGCGGCCACCGCGCCCATAACCCTGCTGTCGGCGCCACAACTCGCGGTCGAGGAAGGCCTGCTCGATCTTCAGACCAGCGGGCATGCCAGTGAGCAGCGCCACCAGCGCCTCTCCGTGTGACTCTCCGGCGGTAAAATAGCGGAGCATAAAATCAGGATTGTATCTGATGCGCGCAACCTTAACGTTTCTACTTAGTTCCAGAGCGTAGCCTGCCGACCCTCCAAAAAGCCAAACCACTGCAGGAAAGTAGGTTAAATTGCTAAGTAACTTTTCAACAAATATCGGGTAGAACGGGTAGATTCACGGGCAGAAAACCTATAAAATACCTGAGAAGCTAGGGATTTACGGTAATCAGCTAGTCAGCCGCCACTCGGTCTGTTCGAACGCACGCCCACTGGCCGTCCTTAAGGAGAATACTTGTCTGCCTGCTTGGTATTGAAAGAAAGCTCGCGCGCTTTGATCCAGGAAACTGTACGGGCGCTAAAGCCCTTTTTTCCTGAGATTACGGCCGCCTGGCGGGCAAGGATGTTTGAGGAGTTCCAGTTTGACGGGCGGGCCATGACCGCCCTGGAACGTCTCAATCTGGGAACCGGCTTTTCCATCTGCTGCCAGTGTGATTTCCCGTCGTTTGCCGAAAACCTCAGCTACTTTGGCACCCGCCTGGCCAAATTGCAGCTGGATGCCGGGGCGGTGGCGCGTTCCCTGGAGCTCTACGAGCTTTTCTGCGAACCCTACGTGGGTAAAGAATTCAGGGAGCGGCGCAGCGAGATTGTGGCTGCCCTGGAAATGTTCTCCTCGGCCGCATTTGTGGCCGTTTCGCTGGCTTTCTTCGAGACCCAGAAAGGCGCCTCGTCAGCCCTGCTTTCGGTGCTGGACGCGGAGCTTACCGCGCCCGACCTCAGCGCTCTGCTGCGCAAGGTCCTGGAGATCAGTGCCAGCACCTTCGGCGCGCAACTAGGCACCATCCTGCTGCGCGAGCCGGAAGGAGACGGGCTGCGCCTGGCCGCGGCTGTGGGTTTCGGCGGCGAACTTGAGGAAGACTACTGCGTTCGGCCGGGTGAAGGCTTTTCCGGTAAAGTTGCCGCGGGCGGCGAGCCCGACCTGCTGGTGGTTGAGGGCAGCGATACCGCCGACGATTACAGCCCTATCCTGCGCCGCCACGCCAAGTCAATTTGGGCCGTGCCGCTGAAGAAGAACTCCGAAGAGACCATTGGCGTGCTGGAGCTTGGCTTCGCTGTGCCCTACCGCTGGATGCCCACAGAAAAGGAACTGATGCGCGCCATGGCTGACCGCTCCGCGCTGGCCATTGACCGCATGCAGATGACGGACGCGCTGCGCGAGCGCGAGTCGCGCATTGCCGAGCTTTCCGCCCACCTGCTGCGGGTGCAGGAAGAAGAGCGCAAGCACATCAGCCGGGAACTGCACGACGAGACGGGCCAAGGTCTGATGGTCACAAGGCTCTACCTGGGCATGCTGGAAGCCAGCCTGCGCTCACGCAGCTCCCAGGTGAAGATCCAGGAAGCCTTGGCGGTGGTGGACCGCACCATTGAGGGTTTGCGGCGCATGATTGCCCGGCTCTCGCCGCTGGTCCTGCAGGAGCTGGGCCTGGTGGCCGCTATCCGCAAGGAAGCCAAGGACTTGAGCAAGAGCACGGGGGTAAAGACCCGGGTAGAGCTTCCCGACGACCTGGGCCGCTTTGGGCCGGAAGCGGAGACCGCGATTTACCGGGTGGTGCAGGAAGCGCTGCACAACGTGGCCAAGCATGCCCAGGCCAAGAACGTCGCCGTGCAGGTGGGGCGAGAGCAGAACAACATCAAGCTGTTGGTGGAAGATGACGGCATTGGTTTCGTTCAAAAAGGCGTTTCGCGAGGGCGCAGCTTCGGTCTTGCCGGCATGAAGGAGAGGATTGCGGCCCTGGGGGGCACGGTGCGGGTGCGTACCGGCAAAGGACGCGGAACTCGCATCGAAGTAACTGTGCCGGACGCGGCGGCGGTGGTGCAGCTGCCGGTATCGGCCGATGCCGTTTATCCGAATCGTAGCGTAGCAGCGGGCAGTTCCCTGGCCAGTTAACAACCGCGGCGCGCCCTTCGTAAATCCAAGTACCAGTTCGCCAAGGTGAATGATGGCAAAGATCAGATGTTTATTGGTAGATGACCACACGCTGTTCCGCCAGGGAGTGCGGCGGCTGCTGGAAGGCGAGTCGGACTTCGAGGTAGTGGGCGAAGCCGCCGACGCCGGCGAAGCGGTGGACAAGGCGCGCGACCTGCGCCCCGACATCGTGCTGATGGACATCGGCATGCCCGGCCTTTCCTCCTTCGAGGCCGCCCGCCAGATCCGCAAGAACCGTCCCGAAACCAAGCTGCTTTTTCTCACCATGTACGAGGATGAAGACTACCTGGTGCAGTGCCTGGAAGTGGGCGCCGCCGGTTACGTACTGAAGGACACGCCCGCGCCGCAACTGGTGAGCGCCGTGCGCGACGTTTACAAGGGCGGCAAGTACCTGAGCTCGCAGGTGCTAAGCAAGCTGGTGGAAGACTTCCGCGCGCGCGTGCGCGATGCCAAGATGCGCCCCCGCATCTCCACTCTGACACCGCGGGAGCGCGAAATTCTCAAGCTGCTGGCGGAGGGCAATTCCGTGAAGGAAATTGCCGTGCTGCTGGGGCTGAGCGTGAAGACGGTCGAGGCGCACAAGTTCAATCTGATGCGCAAGCTCGACATCCACAACAAGGCGCAGCTGGTGACCTACGCCATCCAGAAGAAGATCATCAAGATTCCGGTAAACCAGTAGAGTCCGGGCCACGGATTTACACGGATCTGCACGGATTTGTTTATTGTTTTCCTATCCGTGTGAATCGGTGTAATCCGTGGCTGCTTTTTCAGGACACGGCCAGCGACGCCAGGGTTTGCAGGTCGGGAACTTCCAGGTCCGGCTTGTCGGCCAGCACGCGAGTGGCGCCGGAGCCGCGGCGGCGCACCAGCACCGTTGCCAAGCCGAGGGACCTGGCGGGCACTACGTCGTGGTAAACGCTCTGGCCGGCGTGCAATACCTGTTCCTTGGGCAATCCCAGCCGCTCCAGGGCCAGGCGGAAGGGAGCGAGCGAGGGCTTGTAGGAGCCCGCCTGCTCCGCCGTAATCACCTGGTCAAACTTCACCTGCAGATGGGGCGCCGTACCCGCGAACAGGTCATCATCGGTGTTGGAAATGATGGCCAGCCGGAAGCGCGCTTGCAATTTTTGCAGCGCGTCCACTGTGTCGGGAAACGGCTGCCAATCTTTCAGTGAGTCTGGCAGGGAGCGAGCCTCGGCCTCCGACACCTGGAATCCCAACCGCTTGCCGAAGCCGCGCATCACTTCCTGCAGAACTTCCCGGTAGCGGCGATATGGATTCTGAGCCGCTGGCTCCAGTTCGGCGTAGAGGGCGAGGATCTGCTCGTCGCGGAACTTGTTCCCATGAGCGCGCAGGACGGGCCGCAACGCGCCCAGCAGGCCGGTTTCCCAGTCAATGAGCGTGCCGTAGCAGTCGAAAGTGATGGCGCGGAAACGGGGGAAGTCGAGCATGGAAAGCTGCTAGCTTCTAGCTGCTGGCTCCTAGCTTGTACCCAAAGGCATAAGGCATCACGGGTATTACATGTGGCCCGAATCGTCAGTACTGACGCCAAAAGCTAGTCGCTAGTAGCTCGCAGCTAGTAGCTGCCCTACTTCCGCACTTGCAGCGCCTGCGTCAGCTTAAAGCTGAGGCTGGATTCGGCGGGCAGCTCAATGTTCTGATTGCCGGTAAAGGCGGTGCCCGCGGTGCCGGCGCCCGCGCCCGCCGCGGCGCCGATGGCCGCTCCTTTGCCGCCGCCGGCCAAGCCGCCGATCAGCGCACCCAGGCCCGCGCCTCCGCCAATCATGACGGCGGAGCGCTTACCCTTGCCCTTCTGTTCGCGGCTCACGGCGGCGGTCTGCACCTGTCGCGGAGTTCCGCCCACGGTAACCGAGGTCAAAGCCAGACGCAGTATCGCTCCGCCCTTAAATCGACCGAGGGGAGCGGCCTGGACCACCGTGCCTTCGGCTTCGGCGCCCGACGGGATAACCGTCCGGCCCCCGACCACGACCGGTGTCGCTACCGTGGCGGGAAACGTATCGCCGCTGTTGCTGATTTTGGAGCCGACGGCCTGCCCCAGGCGGACGGTGATCATGGTGCCGGCGGGAATCACAACGGGTGCGGCTTCCGTACGCCGTTCGGGCTTCGGCGCAGGCTGCGCGCCGGGATTGACGGGCTGGGAGGAAGTGTTAGCCGCCTCGGAAGAAGTGGACTGCCCCGAGCTTTCACTTGCCGGCTGCGGCTTGCTGCACGCAACCACCGCTGCCAGCAAAAAACACAGAACGAGAGCCTGGTACCGGTGCGTCATAAAAACACCTCCGCCTTATAAATGACGTTGAACAGACCCGGGGATCGAACGCAACAGGGGAACCTGAAATCATTCTAGTGTATGTAGCCGCAATGCAGGCGGAAACTTAAGCCATGACAAGCCTGCGGTCAATAATCTTAATCAGCGGGTTGGCCTTGGTTTCGCAGGCGGGCTGTAACGCCGGGGCGCAGAACCGCTCGCCAGAAGGCAGGCCCGCAGGAGTGTTGTCGCTGAGTTTCGCGAACAACGGACAGCATGTGTCCGCCCGGGTGGGCCAGCAGATCGAGATCAGCCTGGGGACTGTTGGTCCCAGGCAGTACGGCACGCCCGAAATCTCCTCCCCCGCCCTTCAGCTGGTGAGCACCGCGCTGGACTGGCCGCCCACTCCTGCAGGGCCCGGTTTTGTCTACATCTTAGAGGCGGTCACCGAGGGAGAAGCACAGGTGAAGGTTCCGGTCATGAACAATGACCCGGCTATTTACACGAATGATCTTACTTTCGCGGTTAGGATTAGGGTGGTCCCAGCCCGCGGCAAGCGGTCCATGCGAGACGCGCTGCTGACTCCAGACCAAGCCAACGCTGCGCCGTGGCAGAACGCCTGGACGAACCTCAATAATTTTGCGCGACAAAGCTTCATTCCTTCCCGGCCCAGGCTGACCGGTGTTGAGGTGGAGCTGGTGGTGGCCAATCCCGGCCCGGCGAGCGCCGGAATTTCCGTAATGATCCTGAATAGAGAGGGAGCCAGCCTGGCATTGGTGTCAAAAACCGCTCCCGTTGCCGAATGCGACCACGTTTTGTTCCTCTTCCCGCGCGGCGGGTTGCCGGTTACACCCGGGCAGGTTTACAGCAT
>DATJFA010000169.1:0-28779 GCA_035496015.1 Terriglobales bacterium
TAGCGAACTCCTTGCGGGCTTTTTCCGGAATGGGGGCCATGCGCACTTTCAGCCGAGCAGCCGGTCCTTCCGGGGGCAAAACGGCGGCTTGTCCGGCCTGCTTCGCCCGCAACTCTAAGTTGAGATAGCTGCCGAAAACGAGAGTCAGATCCAGCTGCTGCGACAGCTCCTCATAACCGGGCATTCTGACTCTCACGAGATAGATCGCGGGAGCGAGCCCCTGAATCGCGAAATTACCGGAGGAATCGGTTTCTGCCTGCCCAGCGTAGCCGGACTGCTGAGCTTCGACCATCACCAAGGCGCGCTCCAAGCCCTGGTGCGTATTCACATCGCGCACTGAGCCGTGAATCACGGTGCGGGCAATGGGGCGCTCTTTTTGTATTTGTGACCAGACCACCAAACTAGAGAAACTGATTGCGGCAGCGAGGAGCAAGGGGCGGAATGCACAATGTGTCATAGGACCTCACATGGCGGGAGCTGCTTTCTAGGCTAGTCCTACAGAAGAATGGGGCTGGTGAGCAGGATCACTAGTGCGTGTGAGCTCTCCTTTTTCGGGCAGAAATCCACCATCCTGCCACAGCCAGGTCACAAGTCACACTGGGCTGTGACGTGTGCACATGCCGTAGGGTCGGCCATTGACTTAACGTGGCTGCAGTAACTCCCGCCCAGGAGACGCCCTTGAGTCATCATGTTTGCACCAACCGATTGGACAGCAGACGGCTGATGGGCTGGATCCTGCTGATCAGCCTGACGCTCACTGGCACGGCGCTGGAGGCTCGGGGTCCCAAGCTGGCGGCCCATTACCTCAACTGGCTGAATCGGGATGTGGTTTACATAATCAGCAAGGAGGAGCGCGACTCCTTCCTGCAACTGAGCAGCGACGCCGCCCGCGACCAATTCATCGAGCATTTCTGGGAAATTCGTAATCCCACCC
Source organism: Terriglobales bacterium (assembly GCA_035496015.1). Lineage (GTDB taxonomy): Bacteria > Acidobacteriota > Terriglobia > Terriglobales > Acidobacteriaceae > JAICWP01. Next base: position 935 of record DATJFA010000169.1, read on the forward strand.
CGGGCGCGCCTAACAATCCTTACCGGGAAGAGCATTATCGCAGGCTGGAGTACGCCAACCAGTATTTCGGTCAATTCACGCACACCGAGGGCTGGCGCACGGACATGGGGCGCGTCTACATCACGTTAGGGCCGCCGCAGCAGCGGGACCGGCGACTGGGGCTGCAGAAGGTAAGGCCCATGGAGGTGTGGTTCTACTCCAATTCGTCGGCGGCGCTGCCTCCGTTCTTTTACGTGGTGTTCTATCAGCGCGAGGCGACCGACGATTTTCGCCTTTACAGCCCGTATGGGGACGGGCCGGAGAAGCTGATTCAAGCCATCGTTGGGCCGAGCCGCCAGCAGGCGCTACAGGCCATCGAGCAGGACGGCGGGCGCGAACTGGCGCGCGTCAGTCTCAGCCTGCTGCCCGATGAACCTGTGGACTGGCAGGGCGGAACTGTCAGCCTGCAGTCCGACGTCATGCTGGCCACCATCCGCAATCTTGCCAACAATCCCTTTACCAAAGAGGAAATTGCCAATCGGCGGCTGCTGGAGGAGGTGAGCCATCGCATTATCGTGGGACAAGAGTACCTCGATGTATTGACGGAAACCCTGCATGATACAGAGGGCAGGCCCAACCTGCACTACGTTCTACGCCTGAAAAGGCCGGACGATCTCGCGCTGGCCAAAGCAGATGCCGGCTATTACTTTAACCTGGGCGTCTCCATCAAAGTGTATGGGGCGGACAAGCAGCCGGCGTTCACCAAGGACGCGAAGCTTACGCACACGCTGACCCAGGAACAACTGGAGAAGGTGAAATCGGGCGTATTCGGCTACGAAGGCTGGCTGCCGCTGGCCCCGGGAAAATACAAGCTGGAGTTCCAGATCACCGACAACCTGAAGCATGCCGGCTTCCGCAGCGAAAGAGAAATTACCGTTCCCCAGGTTGAGGCGGGCGGACTGTACGTCACGTCTCCAGTAATATTTTCCGAGGCGGAAATGCTGCCGCCGGAGAAAGCCGCACTGGCACCGTTTAGCGGCGGCGGGGTGAAATTTATTCCCAGCGTCGGCCAGGAACTGGAGTTCACCCAGGGCCGGGAGATTAAATTCTTCTATCAGCTCTGGGCGCCGGGAGGAAGCGGCGCAGGGCGCAAGTTTGCTGCCGATTACGTCTACGGCCGGCTGGGCGCAGGCGACAGCAAAACCATCTCCGAGGAGTTCAGCGGCGAACAGTTCGATGGCGGAGGATCGCTGATCAGCGGCAAAAAGATTCCCACCGAACAGCTCGCGCCCGGCAATTACCGCCTGCTGGTTACGGTGCGGGAAGAGGGCACCGGGAAAAAGGCGTTCTCCAGCTTGAATTTTCGGGTTGTGCCCGCGGCCACGAGGTATGAAGCCTGGGATCTGACCGATGAGCAAGTTGCAGAGGACCTGCGCAGCGGCCAACTCGACTACCGCCGCGGTTTATCGTGGCTGGCGCAAGGCGACAAAGAGCAGGGGCTGCGGTACGTGCGCAGCGCGTTTGACAAAAGTCCAGGCGATGAGCCGATCTACCGGTCCTTAGTGGACCTCTACTTCGCGCGCCAGGCATTTTCGGACATAACCGAGGTCGCTAGCCGCCACACCCTGGTGGGAAGCACGGACACGGATGAGGTCACCGTGCTGCGGGTAGCAGAAAGCCTGGAGAAGACCGGGAAGCTGCAGAAGGCGGTAGAACTGCTGGAATCGGCAGTTAAGACCAAAGATGCCAGCGGGGCTCTTTATCTTGCCTTGGCGGGCTGCTACGAGCGCATGGGAGAGCACAAAAAGGCGGCCCAGGCTGAAAGTCATGGCAGATCGCTCATGTCACCGACGAGCTAAGCTGTCAATCCTGCCAGTTTGGTACGACAATGCACGCCATTAGCAGCACGATTCAGCGCAGCGCCTGGCGCAGGCGAGCGAGTTGGGACTGCAGTTCGGCGTTGGCGGCAGTGAACTCCAAACCGTAAAAATACCGGTTGCGGTCGCGAATGGTGGCGGGCACGCGCAGGGGCCCTTCCGACTCGGGCAGCTGAAATTCCACTTCCACTTCCCTGCCCACCGGCAGCTGCAGGCCGGCAAAAACCAGCATGCCGCCCTCGCTCAGGTCGTTGCCGCAGCCTTCCACCAGGAAAGTGCGGTTGTACCCGTGCAGAACCAGGCGAACGGGCACATCGAGCTTGTGCCGCGGCCAGCGGCGCTTGGGGCTGAATCCCGAGGTTTTCGTGCGCGCAGTTCTCATAATGCCCTCCAAGGGAAAATGGAGGCCCTGGAGAGCCTATTTTCGCCGCTGGACGACCCCTCCGACAGATGACCAAAGGGAGTGGACGGGCGTAGCAGGAACCAGCGGAGTTAGCACTGCACGCAAGATGCTTCGGCGCTGAAGCACCTCAGCAAGACGCTTTCTGCAGATGGCCTCGCGGGCGAGGGCGCACGCGCCACAAGCGAATTCAGCTGACCCTGATAGCGGAATCCTGACCAGTGGCGGCTGACTACTTCTCCTCAATGCCGCGCATCTCCCAATCCATGTACACTTAAAGAAACCACCCACTTCTACAAGGAAAAAGCTTGAGCAAGGGAATTCGCAATATCGCCATCATCGCCCACGTAGACCACGGCAAGACCACGCTGGTGGACGCCATGTTACGCCAGAGCGGGGTTTTCCGCGCCAACCAGGAAGTGATAGAACGGGTGATGGACTCCAACGAACTGGAGCGCGAGCGCGGCATCACCATCCTGGCCAAGAACACGGCGGTGTTTTACCACGAAGTGAAAATCAACATCGTGGATACGCCCGGGCACAGCGACTTTGGCGGCGAGGTGGAGCGCGCGCTGAAAATGGTGGATGGCGTGATGCTGCTGGTGGACGCCAGCGAGGGCCCGCTGCCGCAGACGCGCTACGTGCTGGGCAAGGCGCTGGAAGCCAAGTTGCCGCCTATTGTGGTGATCAACAAGATTGACCGGCCGGATGCGCGCGCCCAGGAAGTGCTGAACGAAATCTACGACCTGTTCATTGACCTGGACGCGGCGGAGGACCAACTCGACTTCCCTGTCCTCTACACCAACGCCAAGCTGGGCACGGCCACTGCCGACCCTAAAAAACCGGGCCAAGACCTGCAGCCGCTCTTTGAATCCATAGTGAGTACGATTCCGCAGCCGGCGGGGGATGCTGCCGGCCCGCTACAGATCCTGGTGGCCAACCTGGATTACAGCGACTATCTGGGGCGACTGGCGATTGCCCGCGTGTTCAATGGCACGCTGCGCACGGGCGAAGAGGTGGGAATCGCCAAGCTGGAGGGCTCGCTGGAAAGGGTGAAGATCACCAAGCTGTTCTCCTTCAGCGGGCTGAAGCGGGTGGACATTGAGGGAACGGAACTGGGCGACATTGTGGCGGTAGCCGGCGTTACCGGCATCACTATCGGCGAGACCATCACGGGCGCAGAAGATCCCGCGCCGTTGCCGCACATTGTGATCGACGAGCCCACCATCGCCATGCAGTTCACGGTGAATACGTCTCCCTTTGCCGGGCGCGAGGGCCAGTTTGTCACCTCCCGCAACCTGCGCGAGCGGCTGGACAAGGAGCTGCTGACCAATGTTTCCATCAGGGTGGAGGAGACGGGCAGCCCGGATTCGTTCAAGGTGATGGGCCGCGGCGAGCTGCAGCTCTCCATTTTGATCGAAATGATGCGCCGCGAAGGCTACGAACTGGCGGTGGGCAAGCCGGAAATCGTCACCCGCAAAATTGATGGCAAGCTCATGGAGCCGGTGGAGCGGCTCACCGTAGACATTCCCGAGGAATACGTGGGCGTGGTGCTGGAAAAGCTGGGCATGCGCAAGGCGGAGATGCAGAAGATGCACAACCACGGCTACGGGCGGGTGCGCATGGAATTCCGCGTGCCCAGCCGGGGGCTGATCGGGCTGCGCAGTGAGGTGCTGACGGATACGCGCGGCACCATCGTGATGAACTCCCTGTTTGACGGCCACACCGAGTGGCAGGGCGAGATTCCGCATCGCCTGACGGGCGCGCTGGTGGCCGACCGCGCCGGCACCACCACCGCCTACGCCCTGTGGAATCTGCAGGAGCGCGGCGAGTTGTTTGTAGGCCCTGGCGTGGACGTGTATGAGGGCATGGTGATTGGCGAAAACTCGCGCGACAACGACCTGGACGTGAACTGCGTGCGCGAAAAGAAGCTGACCAACATGCGCGCCTCGACCGCCGACGAAGCCATCCGCCTGGTGCCCTTCCGCACCTTGAACCTGGAGCAGGCGATCGAGTTCATCGCGGAGGACGAACTGGTGGAGGTTACGCCCAAGTTGCTGCGATTACGCAAAAAGACTCTGCAAGCCAACAAGCGTCCGCGCAAGAACGCCGTGCCGGCGGCAGTTGCGGAAGAGTAGGCGGCAGGACCGGCCTCGGCCCTTAGCCATCGGTCCGAAGACTACTTGCGATAGAACCCACTTCCTTTGCTCTAGAGACAGAAAGCAGGTCCTTCGCTACGCTCAGGATGACAATCGGCAGCGATTAGTTTTTCCCGAAAAAGCTAGACTCCACAAGGGCTTTGCCCTGCCCACAGCAAAATTCCGAGTAACCGTCTAGTGAAAAGACGGTCTCTCTTTCAGCGGTGAACGGACCAGGTCAAGGAACCGGATAAAAGCTCGGAATAGGAGCAGATGGCAATTCGCATCTTGGAGCGTCACTTACAAGGGGTTGTGGTTCTTGAGACGAAAGCCTTCGAGGACGCGCGCGGTTTCTTCATGGAAGTCTTCCGCGCCGACCACTTTGAAGCCTTGGGCTTGCCCAGCGCTTTTGTGCAGGACAATCACTCGCGGTCGAGCCAAGGCGTAGTGCGGGGTCTGCATTTCCAATGGAAACCGCCCATGGGGAAATTGATGCGGGCGACATTCGGTGAAGCCTTCGCCGTAGCGGTAGACGTCCGAAAAGGTTCCCCGACACTAGGGCAGTGGTTCGGTACAGTGATATCTGCGGACAACAAAAGGCAAGTGTGGGCGCCCGCCGGGTTCGCACGTGGCTTCTGCGTGCTCTCTGATTTTGCGGATATCCAATACAAGTGCACCGGCACATACAATCCCGAGGGCGAATCAGCCATCCGTTGGGACGACCCTGCGCTTGGAATTCAATGGCCGGTCCGGAAGCCGCGTTTGTCAGAAAAGGACCGCACAGCACCCGCCCTGAAGGATTGGGTAAGCTCGCCTAATTCTGATTTCCTCCGGTACATGCCAAATGAGGGTTGAGTTTCCATGAAGATACTGGTTGCCGGCGGCGCAGGATATCTGGGCTGCGTGCTCATTCCTAAACTGCTTGACCGAGGCTACGAAATTGATGTCGTGGACTTGTTTTGGTTCGGCAACCATCTACCCAGACAGGTAAGAATTGTTCATAAAGACATCTTTGATCTGTCAACGGACGACCTGAAGGGTTACGAGCAGATCATCTTTCTGGCCGGCCTGTCCAATGATCCCATGGCGGAATTCTCGCCGCGCGACAACTTTATTTTCAATGCCGCGGCTCCGGCTTATCTGGGCTATATCGCCAAAAAGTCTCGGGTACGGCGTTTTGTGTACGCCTGCTCCTGCTCGGTCTACGGCTACAAGGAAAATGAATTGTTGGACGAGGGCCATCCCGCGGTGTGTGCCTACCCGTATGGGATTGCGAAGGTGCAGGGCGAACAGGCGGCGATGCAACTGCAAGATGATAATTTCTCGGTCATCTCTCTGCGCAAAGGGACGGTGTCGGGTTACAGCCCGCGCATGCGCCTGGACCTCATCGTGAACACCATGTTCAAAACGGCAATGCGAGATCACACCATCACGGTGAATAACCCTTCGATCTGGCGTCCCATTCTTGCCATTGAAGATGCTGCCAGCGCCTACATCCGTGCTATAGAAGCGCACCAGAACATTTCAGGTATTTTCAATATCGCCTCTGGGAACTACACGGTAGGCGAGGTGGGTGACCTGGTGCGGGATGCTATCCAACAGCACGCGGGTTTCAGGGTGAATTTAGAAATCAAGCAAATCCAGGATTTCCGCAACTATAAGGTCAACATTCAAAAGGCGGAAAACGTGCTGAGCTTCCATCCCCAGCACGATGTGAAATCCATCGTCGCCAACCTCATTGAGCACAGCACGCGATTCGACGATTGGGACAATCCTGTCTATTACAACCTGCAAGCATTCAAAAACCTGGCTGGCCTTTGCAAAGAGGAGCCTCGGCAGCAGATGGCCATGGCTTCTGACTAGCCGTCCCGGGTAGACGGCTCGAAAAACTTCCCAAGCATTCTTCCGCCTTGGCGACCCGCAATCCGATTTGAACCAGTGATTCCCGAAACGGGATCAGTGATTGGCGAAACCACGCATAAAAGCCTTGCTTTCAGCGCATTGGGATGGTCATTCTAGTGCTGGATGTTGACGCAGGGGGCCCGGGGCATCTTGCCCTGCGAGGCACACCATGCGCAACATCCGGTTGTTCGGCGGCATTCTGCTCTTGCTGCTGACAAGCTGCGGCCGGGGCTCGTGGGGTGGAAGCGGGCCTCGGTTTGTGAACCGAACTGGGCTGGCCGAAGCCGAATTCCAAGCTTTGGCTGAACAGAAGTGGCAGCAGGCGCAGCGAGCGCTTGCCACCCACACGATTGACCTTCACGCCGCAACGCCGGAGTCGGGGCCTTTCATAGTGCCAGCCGATGCCCGCGCGCTTCAGCTTGAGCCGCACAACGTTGTGGTGCAGAGCGAACTGGATGTTGCGGCTCAAGAAATCAATAATTTGCCTAACTGCGCCCACTGCCCTTATGAGGATCCAACCGGCCTTATCCGCTGCCGTGTGGGCTTCTGCCAGGCTTACCTGCTGGGGCTCTGCACTATTGTTGTGCCGTCCAGCAAGCCTGAGAACATGGGCCCATACGAAATGGAGAACTGCATACTGTGGGCACTGGGATACGAGGTAAGCGGGAGGTAAGCGCTAGGGTACGGCCGGACTAACTGGCTTAGAGGATGAGCGTGTCAGCAGGATGGCAGCCACTACACCGCCGCCCACCGCGCCGCTAATTAGCAGCACTTTTGTGGTGGGAAACCCTCCCGATGCGGTGGCGGGCGGGGTTTCAGGAGCAGGCGGACCATCAGGCGGCGTGTCCGCAGCGGCTTTCTTACGCTTGTCGAGGGTGGTCTGCTGGCCCGCCGCGAGGAGGCTGGTCTTCCCGCCATCCATGACATTCAAATCGCCCTCCAGCGCGGCTATCTGGACGGTGCCATTTTCATCGAGCACATCGTATTTTCCGTGACCGGCGCTCGGGGCGATGTTGAGGCCTTCCGTATTCACCGGCATGCCATCCAAGGTGGAGACGGCAACTCCACCCTGCTGCAAGTCGAGTCCGTTACTGGTATACACGGCGGAAGACCCCGGCTGCAGCACCGTCAGCGAACCGTGGCCGTTGATGCTGGCATAGGAGCCTGGCGGAACCTCTATGTGATCACCCGGGAAGAGGGCGGTGGAGTCCGCTGCCGGGTGGCCATTCAACACGATGGAACCATGAGGCATTAAGACGGCCGAAGCAGGTGTTGCCGGGGCTGCTGGCGCTGGAGCAGGATTGGCGGCACCGGGTTGTGGCGGGTTATTAGTGCTGGCGACGTCAGGGCCAGCCTCCAAATTACTCGCCTGAGCGACAACCGGCGCGGAGGGCTGGGAAACCACACCATCCGCTGGAGCAGACTCCACAGCGGAGCGCAATTGCGCAGAGGAATTCTGGCGGGAACTGAACTTGGTTCCTCGCCGCCTTACTTCGCTGGCACGCAGCAGGGACGGCGCTGTTTCCGGCAGTCTGGCCGCTTGCGCAACTGGCCTGGCCGACACCGCGGAGGATGAGAGCTGAGGCGAGCGGGCAGCTGTTGCCGGTTTGCTGACAGGTCCGACCACAGTCCTGATTGTGGCCGCAGGCTGGGTGGGTGATTTCAGAGACATGTAGGCGGCAAAGCCGAGCACGGCCACGACTCCGGCCAGCGAAATCATCCAACCTCTGCTCACGATTCCCCCTGTTTCTTCCTGCGATGAATGCGCGCTGTGGCCAATGCAGCCACATCAGCACATGCCGTTTCATGGTAGGCAGCGCCGACGTTCAGGGTCAATGGTTTACACGGAGGGCGTACCCTTTTCACAACCCCTTCGTGGCAGGGCATCAGGGGTGGGCTGGGGATGCCGGAGCAGGTGTTTCCAGGGCGCGCGCTTCGGGCGTGTTGCGGAACCAGGAACGGATCTCAGCTTCACCTACACGGCGGCGTGCCTGAATGAGGCGGCGCTTCCGCAGCGTGCGTTGACGGTTCTTCCACACGAAAGCGAAGGCGGAGAGGAACCTGCGGTCGCCCACCAGGGAATAGCCGACAATGGTCACGTCGCGAAAGGTGACCGGCAGGAAAAGACGCAGGCAGGTTCCGAGCGTCGCATTTTTCAAGCGCATCAGAAAGCGATTCTTGACTGAGTGCCAGTTGATGACCAGGGGCAGTTGCCAGAAGCGCTCGGGTGTGACGCGGCGCTCGTGCCAGCCCACCGCGGCCGGCACATAAAGGCATTTCCAGCCCAGCAACTGCGCCCGCCAGGCCAGATCGGCATCCTCGCGATAGGCGAAGAAATCCTCATCGAAGAATTCCCCTTCCACGGAGATGTCCTCCACCATGGCGCGGCGGTAGAGAGCGGCGGCCCCGGTTGCGCCGAAAACATACTGCATCTCCTGGTATTGCCCCTGATCGGTTTCCTCGCCACCACGGTCAAAATGGCGCAGGCTGCGGGTGAAATAAATGCCGGTGGAATCAATGCGTGAGGTGAACTCCGGCTCGCCTCCGGGATTCCAGCGCAGCAGCTTGCCACAGAGCGCGCCGGCGCGTTCGTCGCGTTCCGCTGCGTGCAGGAGCTGAGAGAAAAAATCGGGGCTGAGCACCACATCGGCGTTCAGGCTGCACAGCCACTCGCCCCGGGCGCGGCGAATGGCCTGATTCTGGGCGGCGGCGAACCCCATGTTTTTCTCATTCAGGAGCACCTGATAGGTGGGCGGCTGCAGGCGGGTGAGGAGATCGCGCGTGCCATCAGCGGAGGCGTTATCCACGATGACCACCTCCACAGGCCCGCAGGTCTGCTGTTCCAGCGCCTGCAAGCAGGCAGGCAGCACGCGGCAGCTGTTGAAAGTGCAAATCAGCACTGAGATCATGGAGCAGACTTGAGCCTGACAGCAGGGATTCTCGCACACAGCGGCGGCTAAGGAGAATTGGCTGCCATGCCCGCCATCTCGGCGCGAGCCTTCTCCCGGCTGGCTTCGTGAGCCCTCTCCAGGAGCCACTCCAGCGAAGGAGTGGGCTTGCACACCAGGAAAATCTGATAGGCGAACAATGACCTCCAGATTCTGATAAGCAGTTTGTTGGCAAACAGCAGCAGCCTGGACAGAACGTTGTCGCCCAACGCTAGGGGAAAGGGCGCGGGCACGCCGCGGATTTCCTCAACTATGTAGCCAGACTGCTCGAACAGGTTGCGCGCGGTGCGAAAGGTGAAAAGGCGGGTGTGGGTGAGATCAAGAATTCCTCTTGTTCCGTAATTGAACCGCCCCAGCGAGAGACCCAGGCGCGTAACCAGGAAACCGATGTTCCCAGTGCTGAAAATCACGGTCAGGTCGGTGCCCGTTCTGCGCGCCCGGCGCAAGGTGTCCAGCATCCGCTCCGGTGAGCGCAAATGCTCGACTATGTCGAGCAGAAGAATATAGTCAAAACGACCGGCATCCACCGGGAACTCGCCGCGGTCGAGATCGCATTGGATGAACTCGTCCAGGTTGGCGTCGCGCTCCGCCTGGAACTGGTCAATGCCGGTCACGCGGCACTGCTTCTGCTTTAAGGCGTGCGCTACATATCCCCCCGCACAACCAATGTCGGCCACCGACGAACCCGGCCGCACCCGCCGTAGAGCCAGGCTGTGCGGGCTTTCGAAATGAAACTTGGAGCGATAGAGGGGATTGGCTTCCGTGGGAGGGTTTACGTCGAACTTGCGCTGGTAGAGGATGCTGAGGTCCTGTGCCCGGCTCACGAGGGTAGTGCGGAGCACGTTAAAGGCATATTTCAATCCCTTCACGTTACGGATTTCATCGCCGTAATAGGTCGGGATGGGCAATTCCTTCAGGCGCCGGCGGGCGCGTAACAATTGGATAAGGATCTCGGTGTCAAAGTGATAGTCGTTGGTATTGCGCTCGAAGGGGAGAGCGGCCAGCGCGGCTACCGAATAGAGACGGTATCCGGAATGAAATTCACTCAGGGAGGAGCGCAGCAAGCGGTTCTGCAGCCAGGTGAGAATTCTGTTTCCGGCAAACTTGTGGAGGGGCATGCCCTGCCGGAGCGCGCCAAAGCGCGTCATCATGCGCGACCCAAGAACGGCATCGGCCTCGCGCGCCAGCAACGACTGCAGGAGATCAGGGAGGCACTCGGGCGCGTACTGGCCGTCGCCGTGAATGAGGGCCACCACGTCGAAACCATTCTCGATGGCATAGTGGAAGCCGATCTTCTGGTTGCCTCCGTAGCCCTGGCTCACCGGGTTGTAGAGCACGGTGATCTGAAAACGAAGCGCCTTGTTGTTCTGCGCCGCGTGCGCCCTGGCAAAAGTCTGGTCGGGCGAGCAATCGTCAATGATCAGGATTTCGGTGTCGTATTGCAGGAGCGACTGCGGAATGCGGGCTACTACTTGTTCGATGGTGCGCTCGGCATTGTAGGCGACCACGAGAATGAGGATGCGCTTTTTGCGGGCGCCAATTGCGGCACTGCCCCCATCCAATACTGCTGCCATGAAGAAAAATACGTCTCCTTAGGCCGTCATGTTATCACCCCACGACTCGGAACGGTACTGCCCCTCGCGTGTTCTCCCTTTTTAAATGGGCTGGTTCGATTTGCATGGAAAAAGACGCGCCGGCAAGCTCAGGCACCCGGATTTTATATAGAATCGTCAAACCTGATGCGAATTCTGCTGATTGGCGCGGCCGGACAACTGGGCCAGGACCTGCTCCCCATGCTGGCAATACGGCGGCATGAGGTGAAGGCACTTACCCACGAAGAACTGGAGATCTGCTCTGCGGAAGCGGTGCGGCAGCAGATCGCGAACGCGCAGCCGCAATGTGTAATCAACACGGCCGCGTTCCACCGAGTGGATGAATGCGAAGATGAGGCGGAGAAAACTTTTGCGGTGAACGTATTCGGGGTTCGCAATCTGGCACAGAGCGCGGAAGAAGCCGGCGCCGCCCTGGTACACTTCAGCACCGATTATGTTTTTGGCGGGGAGAAACGCACGCCTTATAAGGAGAGTGACCTGCCGCAGCCGCTTTCGGTTTATGCCATCTCGAAGCTGGCGGGCGAATTTGCCGCCCGCCGCTACTGCTCGCGTCATTTTGTGATCCGCACCTGTGGCCTCTATGGCATGGGCGGCAGCCGCAGCAAGGGCGGCAATTTTGTGGAGACTATGCTGCGGCTGGCGGCGCAGAAGAAAACCATTCGCGTGGTCGCTGATCAGGTTGTTACTCCCACCTCGACCGCGGACCTGGCGGCTCGCGTGCTGCCGCTGATTGAATCGGAGCGCTATGGGTTGTATCACATGACCAGTGCCGGCCAGTGTTCCTGGTACGACTTCGCTGCCGAAGTGGTCCGGCTGGCCAAGGTTAAGGCCGAACTACATCCCACCGACAGCCAGAGCTTTGGCGCCAAAGCCCGCCGTCCAGCTTATTCCGTGCTCGACAACTGTCAAATGCGCTCGGCCGGCATTGCCGAATTCCGTCCCTGGCAGGAGGCCCTGGCAGAGTACATGCGTCGCCGCTGCGGGCAGTAATCCGCCAATCTGGTTCTGAACCGCCTCCAATATTTGCAGGCATGGAGCAACAGCGCGCTGAATCTTTCCCGAGATCCGGCTCATCGTCATAGTTCTTGAGCTGGTCCGAAATTCATTCCGGGAACTTGCGGGAGAACGGCGTCTACTGGCCAAAGGCGTGGGCAGGAAATGAAACCGGCCCGCCAGCACTGTCGTTAGGGCTGGCAGGAGCATGCACCAGCGCGCAGGCTTGCTCGTGAAGTCCGGACCTCACCGTCGCGTAAGCCGCTACCGTTGTATTTTGCGGAATGGCTCCCAGATAACCGATCCAACCCGCCCTCCTGGCAGTGCGCGATCCAAGCCGGACGCTCAAATCCGGCCGCCAGATGCCAGGTGTCGCGTAACCAATGATTCTTCCGCCACCGGCGAACACAATCTCGTTTACCACCTCGTGCCGGTACGGATCCCAGGCCCAACCAGAAAGGCGCAAACCGGAGCCAGCGCTCTGGACGATGGATTCAGCGGTTGTTACCTCTCCCCAGCAGGATTGAGGACGCATGCGGTAAACCGCAGACAGGGGCTGATTCAGATGTCGGGCCAGTGCGGTAGCGAAGATCGACAATTTCTCTTGCCTGAAAAAGCTCGCCTGCCGCCAGGGGAGTTCAGCATTGGGGTAGACACCGGCAAGCACCTGGGGGTCAAAAACTCCGGTCAGGATCGCCAGCGAAGCTGTGCTGGCGCGCATCCTACGTGCCTCAGCTTGCCGCATCGGGTACTTCAATCGCGCTGCGCCGAGGGCGATTATGAGCAACAATCCAGCTTGGACCACGACGAAGGCCAGCGTACTTCGCCGGCTGACAAATCGCAGCAGCCAAACCGCCAGCGACAACCATAGAAGCAGTGCCACTGTACTGTAACGGCTGGAGAGAGCCTGGTCAGTGCCGAAATGCATCCTTCCGAAGGCCGTCATAGCCGCCGTGCCTAAGACAAATAAAAACAACGATGCCAAAAGCAGCAAAAAAGGGGAGCGGTCAGAGGAAAACAGAATTCTCCATACCAACAGGAGGACAGCTATGAGAGCAACCGCGCCAAAAACACCCGCCAGCCATAAATGGCCGAAATCCATTGGGGCACCAACATATTTCACGATATATAGGGCGATCAGCTCTATGTACCGCGTCCACGGCAAAGAACTGATTTGCGCAGCACGCGTCTTGTAATGGTATAGGTAGGACCCTCCGACCAGGAGCCCGCTGAGCGCCTCAAAAACGATAATGTTTCTGCGACAGCGGTTCAGGACAGCCACCAAAGTCATAATCGGCCAAACAATAATGCCGTTGGCCAGAGAATAAGTTGCCGCCGCTCCTGCCAGCACTGCGAGAGCGGCGCGTTTCCACTGTGTGCCGCGAGGCACGCCGTCGTGCGCACCGCTGCGCAAAACGGCAAGCATGGCCAGGCTGAAAAACAGCCCGACAAGGAAAAATGCCACCTGGAAGCCGCTAACAAAGTTCTCCCACTGCGCTGTCGAGAACAGGCAAACAGCGGAAATCCCCGCTGCCGCCCGCCAAACGGCCCCCCGCATTCTCCCGACCGCTGCGAAGGCATACAGCAGAACAGAGAGCAGCATCAACTGCGCCAGGAAAATGCAGCACAAGGGAAAAATGTCCATGCCATGGAACAGACGATAATCAAGTAAGAGAACAATCTTAGAAAGCGGGATTCGGTGCTCGTTGTGTTGTGCCCAGAGCCATTGAAGGACGGATGGCTTGGGTCCAGCCAGGAAGATGGAAACGGACCACAAATCCCAAAAAGGCAGACATGTATAGGAACGAACAACCAAGTAGCCCACTGCCGCAATCGTTCCCAGTCCACCGGCCAGGGTAATATAGGACAATATCGATGCGGCGTCAGAGATCGAGTTGCGGTTTTCTTTGTTGCTGGTGGCGGGGATAGAAAGAGTGTTCATGCACTATTTGCAGGTGAACTGGCGCTGCCCAGCGCCGTCGCCTCAACAATCTTGTTTGCGGCTCTCTTAATCCAGCGCATCGGCGCTACGTCTTTTCCGGCCTCGAGAACCGCATCCCATCTGGGCAGCAAGCGCCCAAGTTCTAGCTTCTGGCTGCCCGTTGCCCTCGCTGCTGTTTGTTCCGATCTGGGTCGCAGTGTTTTGCAGCATTTTATCCCAGCCTGCCGTTCTTATCGCCCGCAGACTCGAGGAATCCGCCGTGAACACCGCAAATTATTTCTGGCTCGCGTGCTGATGCCGGTACTCAACCATTAGCGGATCCGGACTTGACCTGCCCGGCCGCTGGCAGCAGGCTGCCACATCAGATTTTGTGCACGCGACGAAATGCGTACACATACCACCTTAAGTATTGCGGCAGCCACGCCCACAGGCGGAAACGTGATCGCCCGGCAGTGCGGTGGCGCCAGCACGTGGGCACTTCAGCCATGGAATAGCCCCCCAGAAAAGCCTTCACCGTGATCTCGAGGCTCAGTTCGAAGCCGCCCTGGCTCTCGAGAGTCAAGGTGCTCAGCATTTCTCTATCGTAGATTTTGAACGCGTTCGTAGCGTCATGAATGGGAATACCGCGCAGCCAGTGCAGGCTCAGGCCGGCAGTGCGCGAAAGTAACTTCTTGAACCAGGGGCCGCCCTGCTGGCTGCCGCCCTTCATGTAGCGGCTGCCGGCCACCAGCTTGTACCCACGGCGATATAAGTCCAGCATTTCATCCACGCGGCCAAGGTCGTCAGAAAGATCAGCCATGACCACCAGGACCGGGCCGCGCTCCACCTGCTGAAATCCCGTCAAAATCGCGCCTACAACCCCGCCTCGAACATTATTCTGCAGTAGCCGGAGACGCGTCTCGCCTTGGACGGCGAGTTGTTTCACGACCGGAACCGTATCGTCCTCGGGAAAGTCGTGAATTACGAGAACAATAAATTCCGAATGAATCTGCGAACATAACTCCTTCCACAGGGCCGGGAAATTGGCGCCTTCGTTGTAAACGGGAATAAGTATGGTAAGCGGCTCCATCTAGGGCTTGCGCGCCACGACCAGAAATTGCCTGCCCAGCAGTTTCCAGAAGACAGGCATTTGAAGATAAAGGCGAATGAGGGCAGCTGGTGGCGGTTTCTTCCCTTTCATGGTAAAGGGCAAGAAACGTGGAATGGCGCGTTCCACTTGTAATCCGACGATTCCCAGCGCCTCCGCGAGGGAGCGCTCGCTGAGAGGCAGACAATGGTCGAAAAAGTCCCAGTAAACGTCATAGCAGAAGCGAATATTGGGTCCCATCGCCAACAGGTGTCCGCCTGGCCGAAGCACACGGCGAATTTCCCGCAGGCAGTGCTGCAAGGCATCCTTGGCGGGGAGATGCTCGAAAAAATTGCTGCTGAAGACCACATCGACCGAGTCCGAGGGCAGGGCCCAGGCAGTGGTTACATCCTGCGACAAGACCCTGACCTCTGAGCCCGCCCGCGCCGCCGTTGCGGGATTCAAGTCCAGCGCGTACTTAGTTTCGGCCTGGATGTTATTGATGAACTCACAATAGCCCGCACCGACGTCGAGGACCACATCTTTGGGCTGCACCCATCGCTGAAAAAAGCGAGAGGTCAGGACCCGCCAGACCCTTTCCCGCTCTTGTTCGCTGCCGGCAAAACGCCTTTCGTAGATGACTTCCAGGTCGTCTTCCATGCTCCACGCTCAGATCTGCCCCACCTCGATCTGCTGGGCAATCCACGGGATGACCTCGTCGAGCGCCTCGCTCAGCGAGGTCTGAGCACGGAAGCCCAGGAGTGTGGCCGCCTTTTCCGTCTGCGGCGAGCGCTCCTGCACATCGTATTCATAAGGCGGGTCGCTGACATAGCGAAAGGGCTTGCTGTTCCCGTGAATCTTTTTCCAGATCATGTCCGCCAGTTCAAGCACGGTATGGCGCGCTGGCGTGGAGAGATTGAAATCCTGGTTGGAGGCCGCCGGGTGTTCGAGGCAGAGCCGGATGCCTACGCCCAAATCGCCGCCATAGGTGTAGTGCCGCGCCTGCTGGCCGGATCCCAGAATGTGCAACGGGTCCTGCCCCTTCAACACCTTCTGTACCAGATCGGGCACCACATGGGACATGGCGAGCTTCACATTGCCGCTTTGGATGTCACGATCGCGCAGAGCCCGTTTTTCGCCCACCCCGACGCAGTTGAAAGGCCGGGCAATGGTGTAGGGCAGGCGGTATTGCTCCCATGCTCCATAAGCGAAATATTCTGTGGCCAACTTTTGAAACCCGTAACTGGAACGCGGCGGAGGCGAGCGCCGCTCCGCCCCCTCGGGAGTAGGAAACTCCGTGGTGGATTCAAAGACCATGCTGGAGGAAAGAACCGTAATCTTCTGCAGACGGCAGTGGCGGTGCGCGTAAATGGCGGAGTCAAACGCGGCTGCCGTGATGCGCTCGTTTTCCGCCAGCAGGTCGTAGGCAAACTCGTGGAAAAACGAGATGCCGCCAATCATGGCGGCGCCAGCCAAAAAATGGTCGCAGTCCCGCAGCAAATCTTTCATCAGCGAGACGTCCTTAGCGTCGCCGCGAACCAGGCGGTAGCCCGGATCGCTGTCATAGGACTTGCGGACTTCGCCATATTTGGTGAAATTGTCCAGCCCAATCACATCATGGCCGCGGCGCAGCAATTCCTCGACCAGGTAACCACCGATAAATCCGGCCGAGCCGGAAACGAGAATTTTCATCGTATCTTCTAAAAACTAGGCCAATGATGCCGCCTGCGTCTGCGGCCGTGACGGCTTGTGGGCCGGCCAAAATCCCCAGACGTCTACCACCAGCTTGTCAGGGGGAAGTTCCAGGTCGCGATAGAGAGCGTGCGGCGCGCCCAGAATCACGATGTCGGCGCACGCGAGCGCCTTCTCCAGAGGAACCAATGACGGATCGGGAACATAAGGATCCGTGCAATACACCTCCCGGGCTTCCACCTGCAGCAGCTTCTTGAGCTTGTAAGACAAGCTGTCGCGCCGGTCATCGGATTCCGCCTTGAACGCCATGCCCAAGATGGCCACCGAGCGGTCGCTCAGATCGTAGCCGCGCAACTGGCCGACCAGGAAGTTGGGCAAGCCCTCGTTGATCAACATGGCAGCGTGGCCGAGAAAGAAATTGTTGCTGGCAAAGGCGGCAAGCTGCAGCGTGTCCTTCAGCAGGCAGGGGCCGGCGGCAAATCCCGCGCGAGCGAAGCTGCGCATGCGCGGATATTCGCGGGTTACAGCGTCATGAATCCGGTAAAAATCCAGGCCATAGCTTTCGGCCAGCATGTAGAACTGGTTGGAAATGGCAAAGTTCAGGTAGCGCCAGCTATTGGTAAACAGCTTGGCCAGTTCCGCCTCCAACGGCGTGAGTTCGATGATGGTGGGAGTGATGCAGCGGAAGAGCTCATGAGCCCGGCGCATGGCATCAGGCTCAAAAGCGGCCACGATCTGCGGCAGCTTGGTTAATTCTTCGATGGCGTTGCCTTCCGTAATTCTCTCCGGGCAAAAAGCAACCTGGATGGAGCCGCCTCGCGCCTGAATGCGATCGTGCACCAGTTTGCTGACCCCGGGGTAAACCGTGCTGCGCAGAATCAGGACCGAACCGGGTCGCATCTGTTCTACCAGCTTATCCACTGTGCGGTAGAGTTCGTTGACGGTAGGATTCAGGTGTTCATCTACCGGAGTGCCCACCACGGTGATGACAATCTCGGCGTCACGCAGGCAAGAAGAATCGAGCGTGGCATGCAAGGTGGAGCCTACGACGTGCCGCAGCATGGCCTCGGCGCCCGCCTCCAAAAACGGCATACGGCCGCTATTGATGCACTCGACCTTGGCCGCGTCGGTGTCCAGCAACGTAACCTGGGCCTGTGGCTTATTTGCCAGCACAATGCCCAGAGGCAAACCGACGTGGCCACACCCGCCAACAATCACCAGTTTGGTAGTGCTACTCATAGCTTTATTCACACCGATCGCCGAATCGCGAAATGGAGCTGCTCCTCAGCAGCTGCTATGCATTCTATATGAGCCCCACCGCTTTGCCGCTCACTCCATAATTGCATCAGCCCAGCAGTAAAGCCCAACAGATGATGAGGAAATTCCGAATGCAATCATAGTAGGTTTTTAGTATGCTCAGTCATTCGCGAAATCCTTACCAACCATCAGTCAGCCTGCTTCCATGTACAGCACTGAATCCTTGCGCACCAGTCCACGCCCGCAGCCTCCCTTCGAGCAGCCCGCGCCCATCGATTCATTGTGGAGCAGCCCCTCCCGGGAATTAACGGTCGCTGTTGCTGCCCTCAATGTGGGATTGGCGGTGGTTGTTCGGCACGTGCTTCACACCGCCGGATATGCCATCGCGGGCCGCCTGCCCGCGTTGCTTCCCTGGACACTCGCGATTAACGTCAGTTTTTTCGCTCTGATCGTTTCATTCGCCCTCCTGGGAAATTGGCGACAACGACTGAACCAGGTTCTCTGCGGTACTGTTGTGGTTTCTGCCTTGCCCTTAGTCCTGCCGCGCGTCCTTCGGTTGCCTAGGCCGGAGGAGAGACTGTATGCGCTCGGCTTGATTCAGGCGGTTTTTCTGCTCGGCCTTGCCTCTGTGGCGGTTTTCTACGCCTGGGCTAACGCACACCTGGCCAGCAGGCGCTCTTTGCGTGTTTGGATACTGTGCGCGAGCATGCTGGTTTATGCGGGCACGACCGGCTGGATGAGAGTGAGCTCAAGAATAACCGGAGATGAGCCTCACTACCTCCTCCTAAGTCACAGCCTTGTGCATGACCATGACTTTGATTTATCAAACAACTACGCTCACCATGATTACCTCTCCTACTATCCCCGATTGATGGCGCCGGAGACCGTCCCTGGGCGCAATGGTACCGCCATGCTGTGGCACGACGTCGGTCTGCCCATATTGATGGCGCCCGGTTACGCCTGGGCGGGCTGGACGGGAGCCATGCTGACCGTGAACATCGTCAGTTCCCTGCTCGCCTTGGGCATCTTTGAAGCCGCTGTGGAATTGGGCGCTGCTACAGGATCCGCCATTCTTGTTTGGGGCTTGTTCGCCTTCTCCGCTCCCCTGATGATCTACAACTCTCAGCTCTATCCCGAAACCGCGGGTGCGGCCGGAGCCCTCTGGGCCGTGATTTTGTTCAGCAGATTTATCCAGGTGGGGAAAACCAGGCTTCTGTGGTATGTGGGAACCCTCTTAGCTCTGCTGCCCTGGTTGTGCATTCGCTACTGGATGTATGTGGGCCCTCTCCTGGCAGTGATTGCACTGTTTATCTTTATTCACCGCAGGCCGAGATCCGGTGCTCACCTCACCGCTCTGGCCCTTCCCCTTTGCCTGTCACTGGCAGTATTTGCCTGGTTTGATTCCCGTCACTTCGGCACTCTTTTGCCCAATGCAGGCTATTTGCGAGTCGCTGCCGTTTATCCGCAGTATGCGCATATCGAACCCGTGCGAGGCTTACTGGGTCTGATGTTCGACAGATTGCAGGGGATAATCCCGTTAGCGCCTATCTGCCTGTGGGCCCTGGCCGGACTCCTGCCTGGGTTAAAGAAGGCTCTTTGGCCGGTGGCTGCGCTCGCAGCGGCATCATTTTGTTATCTGGTCTTTATGGCCTTCAGCCAAAATTGGCCGGGAGGCGACTGTCCGCCGGCGCGCTATGCGCTCGGCGCTGTCCTGCTATGGGCGCCGGCCGCTGCCCTCGTTTTGCGCCGCTGGACACAGCGCTGGCTATTCGGCGCCGCTTTTTTGTGGAGCGCCCTTATGGCGATAGCCTACACCGGCTTTTCCGCGGTGCGCTATCCCCATATGATCGACTTGGCGACTTCTCAACTGGACCTGTTGATCCGCATGCATTTCAAATTTGACTTTGACGTAGTATTCCCGTCCCTGATACGCAACACGCGGGGCGATCAAATCCTTGCGGCGGTTTGGGCGTTCCTGACCGTTGCCTGTCTGTGGCTCCTGAACCTTGGCAGGAATCGTGAATCTGCTTAACCCTGCACGGACGTCATCAGAACGTTCGGTGGAGTCAACTCGAGAACGCGACTCGTATTTTATCGAGTGGTACACTACGCCCAAATGTTGAGTGATCAGAAATTGCAGGAGCGTCCGGAAATTCCAGCCGCCTTGCCTTCCCCCCTAAGCAGCACTCGAAGACTCCTCCTGGAAACTGCGACCGTTTTCATTCTCGGCATCTTTCTGACTGGCTATTTCACTTACCCTTTTCTGTTTCAGATGAACACTCATCTGGTCGAACTGGGAGACAGCAAATTCAGCACCTACGTGCACAGCTGGGTGGCTCATGCTCTGCTCACCCAACCCCGGCAGTTGTGGAACATGAACATGTTCTACCCTGTAAAGTCCACCTTGGCATGCTCGGAAAATTGGTTCGGTGACCAGCTGCTCTTTCTGCCTGCCTTTGTCGTCACCAGGAATCCCCTCCTTGCGCATAACCTTGTGATCGCCGGGTCGTTCGTGCTGTCTCTGATAACCATGTACCTGCTTATCCGGATTTTGACCGGACACCTGCTTGCTGCGGCCCTGGCGGGATTCATTTATGCTTTTGCTTTTCCGCGATTAGCCATACTGGACCACATGCAGCTGCTGAATCTTGAGTGGACTCCGGCAGTGGTGCTGTTTTTGTTTCTTTTCCTGAAGTCCAGGCGCACGCGCGCCTTGGCGGGCTTGGTAATTTTCCTGGTCCTGCAGATACTGTGTTCTCTATATCTTGGATACCTGAGCATTCTCACCGCCGGCTGCTATTTTGTGGGTATTCTAATTGCCTGGCCGAGGGCCATAACCAGGCAGGCCATATACAAACTGGCCCTTGCCGGCGTAGTCAGCGGCGTATTGTTGCTGCCGGTGGTACTGCCTTATCTCCGCATGGAGAAAGCGGGCACCATTGATCCAGCCGAGCTGTTCGAGATGAGCATCGAGGCCTCTGCGAATCCGCTTTCCAGTTACCTTGAAGTGGCTGGCTTTCCGAACAGCATTTACACCAACCTTCTGAAGCGATTCGACTCCCACCAATACGGATGGGAAAAGCGCCTATTCATGGGCTTCATTCCCATGGGCCTCTCTTTGCTTGGGGTGTTCAGACTGAAGTCTGTTGCCGACTCCGACAATGAGGAACAAACCATTGAGAGAGCCCTGATATTCGGGTCTGTGCTCTTGATCGTGTCCTCCTATGTGCTTTCCCTCGGCCCTTACCTTCACATCCACGATCGCGTTACTCACATTGGGCTTCCCTTTCTGGTGCTACGGAATGTGATTCCCGGCATGGGAGCGTTCCGCGTGCCGGCAAGGTTCGGTTTGGCTATGATCGCCGGTGTCGCAGTCCTGGCCGGCACCGGGTTTCGCGTGATTGCCGAATATTGCAAGCGATTGCCCCGCGCCAACAACGGGGTCAAGATGTTGGTCTTTATTGCACTGCTGATCGGCATTTCAGTGGAGTTCAACGTTGCTCCTTACCATTTTGCACGTGTAATGGACCCGGCTCACGTTGCACCGGAATACAAATGGCTGGCGGTTCAACCGGCCGGGTCAGTAACCCTGGAACTTCCAACCAAGGAATATCTCGATCCATACCAGCAGGCGGAGTATGTGTTTGCCAGCGTTTATCACTGGCAGCCGCTGGTTAACGGCTACACCAGCCATCCCCCGGCGGGTTACCAAAAAAGGTTCGTTCAAGCAGCAAACATGCCGTCTCCCGAGTCTATCCGTGCGTTTCAAGAATTGGGGGTGCGGTACGCTGTGGTACATCGGGACAAGCTAAGCCCGCAGCGGGAAGATCTATGGAACAAAACTTGGGCTGGCCTGAGCCTGGTTCATGCCTTCGGGACGACTGCGATCTACCGCTTCGAGCAGGTCAATTCGGCTGCCCAGAGAGGTAACGGGTCTTCCCTGCCCCACACTCGCGCAGCGAAAGTCTCTATGAGGTAGCAATTCAGCAGCAGTTTAGCGTAGAACGTGGCACCTTCAATCACCTGGAGTGCGTCTGGGGCACACACCTGCAGCATTTACTCCCCGGTAGCGCGCGACTGAATTGCCCCCAAGATGGCTTCACCTCTATCACCGTGTTGCTGGTTCGTTGGTGCGGTAGACCAGCAGCCGGAGACAGCCCAGGGCGACTAAACCCCATATCACACACAGTAAGTAATCCCAGGAACTGGCGCGGATCAGCGAGGGAAATACCGCTCCGAAATGGAAGCCGATTGTGGAAGCAAGAAACTCGCTAAGCGCTCCGGTGTTCACGCTCCAATAGGTATAGCGGGTCTGCGGAAATGCGGTGTATGCAATGACGATAAAAAAGCTCCAGGCGGAAAGCACGAACAGGAGGAGGCGCGGAGTTTGCCGGGACAATACTAAGCCCGCAACCGGCGCCAGCACTGCAATTCCACTAATGATGTACCGCGGAGGAGGCGCCCACCCTCCATACCAGAATCGGTTCAGGGCAGCGAGCAATATATAAGCAGCCGCTGGTAATACAACAAGCGCCCCCTGCCACCGCTGGCGCCGCCAGAGTACCAAACATCCCGCGATCGCCAGCAGATAAACCGGGGCGGTAGTCAATAAGCCAAATGCGCGGTCAAACAGCAAACCCGCGACACCCGGCAGGAAATGCAGAGTGAATAGTGATGGCCTGTGGCGCATAAACAGCACGTATCCGGCATTCGGAGTCAGTGTCTGGTAGTAGTACGAGTCAAAAGCGCCGAACAATGCCACAGATACAAGCAGCGGCATGAAGATGACTGCCAATCCCTTGAGAACGATATGCTGGCGACTTTCGATGGCCATCATCACGTGTAAAGCCATGATTGCCAGCATCGGGCCAAGCAGGAACCAGTACCGGATCGAGAACCATGGCAGCAACCCAAGAGCTGATGCTGCCAGCCACAGATACCTCCATTTCGGCGATTCCGTAAACCGGACATGAGCCACCACAGCCCAAGTGATTAGTCCAGCGCCGACAATCTCTGGGTATATCTGAGAGCTATAGATGGCCAACGGAGAAGTAAACGCAAACAGAGCCCAGGCCGTGAACGCCGCCTTCGGGGCAGCCCCAAGTTTCATCCCCAAAACAAAAATGCCGAGTGCCAGAAAAGCACCGAATATATCTGACTCGAACATCGCACCTAGCCGCCCGGCCATGGCATAGCCGGGAACGA
This sequence comes from Terriglobales bacterium, assembly GCA_035496015.1. Taxonomy (GTDB): domain Bacteria; phylum Acidobacteriota; class Terriglobia; order Terriglobales; family Acidobacteriaceae; genus JAICWP01. The sequence continues at coordinate 23,947 of DATJFA010000169.1, forward strand.
GCAACACGGAAATGCCCACATCGTGAACCGGGAGTTCCTGCCCACGTGCATTGGCAACGGTGTGATGATCAACCTTTGCAGGATAGAAGCGCCTGTAATCCCCTCTGGCATAGTTGTTGGCCAGGTCAAAATCGTGATCGAAGACAAGGCTGTGAGTCAGCAGCAGATAGTGGGGCTCGTCTGCCGTCGGGAAGCAGGCAATCTCCGTCCAGGGCGTTAGCGCACCGTAGATAAGCAGCGACAGCGTAAAGATCCAGATACGCAAAGCCGTCGTTGATGATCCTTTAGACATTTCGTCCGTCTGGTTCTTAAAAGAGAAAAGCAAGAGAGCGCCGAGATGTAGGTAAATGAATAAGGCGTAGACGGTTCCAATGACGTGTGCGCGGAAATCAGGCGCGGGAATTCTCAGAACACGAACTAGCGCAAAAGGTACTCCTGAAACGAAACACTCGGCGGCGAGCACTGCAGCGAATCCTTGTCGCCAACGGAACCGCCAGTGAAACAGCACCGGCAGGCCGGTGGTCAGTAGGTTCACAATAACCGCCACAACCATTAGATATCGCATATCTCCAGCCCTGCGATAAGCGGCGGTGCGGAATACGTGCACGGTGGCCAGACACAGTGTGAGGTTTATTGCGGTAATGGCGAGCAGCAGCCAAGTGGGCCATGGCTTTACTGCAGCATCGGGCGCGCTGCTAATACGTGTACTTTCCATCAGTTTTGCAGCCTGAGATAGTAGGGATAATCTCCCGCCGCCTTACCTGCCGTCATGTTGGGGTAATGATTCCGCGGCTATTCGGGCCAGAGGCAAGTGGGTTGCATCCTTTTTTGAGATCACTGGCTCGGCAACACGCCATTGAATGCCCAGTTCCGGATCACTCCACAACACCCCGTGTTCGTCATCCGGGTAGTAGAAATCGGTGCACTTATAGAGAAACTCAGCGGTTTCAGAAAGCACGGCAAACCCATGAGCGAAGCCGCGTGGAATCAGGATCTGCTGTTTGTTCTCGGCGGAGAGAATGGCCGAAACCCATCGTCCGAAGTATGGCGATCCCACGCGAATATCTACGGCCACGTCCAGAACCTCGCCTTGCACTACCCGGCACAACTTGGCTTGCGGATGCTTGAGCTGGTAATGCAGGCCGCGCACAGTGTTCTTGTGGGATTTGGAATGGTTATCCTGAACGAATGACTCCCGGATACCGCACTCCTCAAGTTTCGCCTGGTGGTAGCTCTCGAAGAAAAATCCGCGGACATCCTCGTGTACCTGCGGGCGAATGAGGTACACGCCTGGGATTTTCGTCTCCGTTACCTGCAAGATGCTCCCGATTCAGGCATTCAGGCCGTGACTGTTTTTAACGACTTCTCGCGGTGCGTGTAATATTTTTCGTAATACTGCTGGTAATCTCCGTTGCGCACGTGCTGCAGCCATGCGCCATTGGAGCGGTACCAGGCAATTGTCTGCTGAATCCCCTGCTCCAGATTCATGCGCGGGGACCAAAGCATCTCCTTGCTGATCTTGGAACAATCGAGGGCGTAGCGGCGGTCGTGTCCAGGCCTGTCGGTCACCGGCCTGATCAGGCTTTCCGGTTTGCCCAGCACACGCAGAATACGCCGCACCATTGCCAGGTTGGTCTCCGTGTTCCCGCCGCCAATGTTGTACACCTCACCCTCGCGGCCGCGTTCCAGAACCGTGGACAGGGCGCGGCAATGATCTTCCACGTATAGCCAGTCGCGTTCCTGCAGGCCATCGCCATATATGGGAAGCGGCTTGTCCTCCAGGGCGTTGGCAATCATCAGCGGAATAAATTTCTCCGGGAATTGATAAGGCCCATAATTATTGGAGGCGCGCGTGATTATGGCGGGAAACCCGTAGGTCTTCACGAATGAGCGGACCAGCATGTCCGAGGCAGCCTTGCTGGCGGAATACGGGCTGTTGGGCTGCAGGGGATAACGTTCGTCTGAGGCGCGGCGGGTGGGAATGTCGCCGTACACCTCGTCGGTGGACACATGAACGAAGCGCGAAATTTTAAGTTCGCGGGCTGCCTGCAGTAGAACCAGGGTTCCGCGAACATTGGTTTCGATGATCGGCGCCGGCTCGTAAATGCTGCGGTCCACGTGCGACTCGGCGGCAAAATGGACCACTGCCTGGCTGCCCTCCATAGCGGCACGCACACCTGCTGCATCGCAGATGTTGCCTTTGACAAAGCTATAACCCGGGTGGCCAGCGACCCGCTCCAGGTTCAGTAGGTTTCCCGCATAGGTCAGCGCATCGTAGTTGATGACGCTGTAGGAGACGGGCAGGGAGAGCAGGTGGTGGATAAAATTTGATCCAATGAAGCCTGCGCCGCCGGTGACGAAGACCTTCATCCGCGCGCACCTACCACCGCCGGCGAGTTCGGGGCCTTGGAAACGGCTGCGGACATTTTGTTGGCGCCGGTCTGCGCCACCAGATTTGCGGCCCGCCGCAGCGATTCAAACGTGCCGGCATCAGTCCACCAACCCTCCAGAATGGTGTGGTTAAGCCCTCCCTCTTGCAGATAGAGGTTATTCACGTCGGTAATTTCCAATTCTCCCCGCGCAGAAGGCTTTAAAGTCCGAATCTTGTCGAACAGGGTTGAATCGTACAAATACAGGCCGGTTACCGCGTAAGACGATTTCGGCCGCTTGGGCTTTTCCTCAATGCGAACAATGCGCCCGTTTACAATTTCTGGGCAGCCGAATCGCTCCGGATCTTCCACTTCCTTGAGCAGTATGTGCGCTCCGTGCGGTTGCCGGCGGAAGCTTTCGACCGCGGCGCAAATGTTGTTTTCGATGATGTTGTCGCCCAGGATCACGCACATGGGGCCGTTATCTACAAAGTGCTCCGCCAGACGCAAGGCATCGGCGATGCCACCCTCCCCTTCCTGATAGGTGTAGTTGAGGTGCTTGAGGCCGAAATCCTTCCCGTTAGAGAGCAGGCGAAGGAAGTCCCCAGCGCCTTGGCCGCCCGTTACCACCAGGATCTCACGGATGCCGGCATTCACAAGCGCCTGCAGGGGATAGAAGACCATGGGTTGGTTGTAAACCGGCAGCAGGTGCTTGTTGATGACGCGGGTGAGGGGGTGCAGGCGCGTACCCAACCCCCCAGCCAAGACCACACCCTTCATAGAATTCTCCTCCTGGCCGCACGCAGGCCGGGTTCGGGCAAATCGCCTACGCTCATCAATTTTAGCAGTTGGAACGCGAAACGGGACGGACAGCCGGCAGCAGGAACACTCCTGCTCACCTTCGCAGGGCGGAGGAACCCTCCAGCAGCGGCAGAGCGGCCCTTGGTGGAGCGGCACCCCGGATAGCGTATCGCCACGTCACCGCTGCGTACGTGCGGATGGCAGGCAATCTCTTCACGGATTCGGGCATTGCGCCACATAGTGCCGCGAGCGACCGCAACATCATCCCAAACGCAATCCCCACCCGCAGCAGGACAACCGCCACCCGTCCGTGGTGCTTCCGAAAGTATCGCAACAGGTTGGCATACCAGTAATGCTGCCGCTCGCAAAAAGAGAGGCGGCTTACGCTGTGCCCGCCGGCATGGCGAAATACCGCTTCCGGGCAGTAAACGATCCGCCATTGGAGTTGGCGCAGGCGTCGGCAGAAATCTACATCCTCGAACCAAACCGGATAGAACAGCTCGTCCAAGCCACCGGCCTGCTCCCATGCGTCTCGGCGGAAAGCAAGCGCCGCGCCGGCTGGCTGATCCACCTCCTGCCCGTGGCTGTAGTCCAGGTCCAGGCACCGGTACCGTGAGTTCCAGGGATTAGCGGGCCACACCCGGTTCAGAAGGAGAACTTCACACAGGGCGCTGGCCAAGGTAGGAAACCGACGCACCTGGAAACCAAGCTGCGGCTGCCCTTGCTGGTCGAGCAGCATTCCACCGGCTGCGCCTGTCGTCGTATCTAAGATACCCGCCAGGCAGTCCAGCGCCCCCTGCTGCGGCACCGCATCCGGGTTCAGGGCCACGATCACGCTGCCCGTGGCCAGTTTCACCGCCTGGTTCACCGCTCCTGCAAATCCCCGATTTTGGTCATTTGCTGTGATTCGCACGCGATCGGCGAAGCGCGTGATACGCTCCCGCGTGTCATCCGAAGAGGCATTGTCAATCAGGACGATTTCCCACTCAGACTCCGCGCATAGCGCCTGCAGGCAGCTTTCGATCCAGCCGCTGGAATTATGCGCGACAAGAACAACACTGCCCTTGGCCATGAAGTTGCCGAATTATACCGTTACCACCCGGCCCGCCCAGTACTTCGTTGACACTGGCCGCCGGCTGAGGATATAAGCAATACTTCACCACTCTGACAAGCCACACCTGCAATGTTCGAACTGACGCGGGATATTTACGATTATCGGGAGCTTATTTGGGCTCTGGCAATGAAGGAACTGCGCGTTCGATACAAGCGCTCAGTTCTGGGCTTCGTATGGGCTCTGCTCAACCCCTTGCTCATGATGATCGTGCTGACCCTGGTATTCGGCACCATCATGCGCTTCTCGATTGACCACTATGCCATTTTCCTGTTGAGCATGCTGCTGCCGTGGACTTTCTTTACTCAGGCGCTTACTTATTCCGTGGAATCAGTAGTGGGAAATGCCGACCTGCTCAAAAAAGTACACATTGCCAAGGTGGTATTCCCGGTAGCGGCGGTAGTTTCCAACATCGTGAACTTTCTGCTCTCACTTATTCCGCTGGCCTTGTTAGTCCTGGTGTTACGCTTTCCTCTCCATTGGACCTGGATCTATTTGCCGGTTCCCATGCTGGGCTTGTTTCTGTTCACCTTGGGCACTTCCCTGTTCTTA
>DATJFA010000170.1:0-3909 GCA_035496015.1 Terriglobales bacterium
ATGGCCATTAAAAAGCTGGAGGAACTGGCGGAGCAGGCGCTGGCGCAGTTCGCGGTGCGGGAAGTCGGCGTTGTGCACCGTCTGGGTCGGCTGGAGATCGGTGAAACCAGCGTTTTGATTGTCGTAGCCTCGGCGCACCGGGGGGCCGCATTCGACGCCTGCCGCTGGCTGATTGATACCCTGAAGAAGACCGTTCCCATCTGGAAAAAAGAGCACTTCGAGGACGGAGCTGTTTGGGCCGACGGTGAGCCCTTCCCCGAGGAGATTGCCAAGCCGGGCGACATTTCCTCGACGGTGCGGAACAAACCTGCATCCAAATGAGACGAATCCCTTGCACTTTGGTCTAGGCACGCGCGGCGCTGTCGGTTGTCGGCCCTCGCTTCTCGGCCGCGAGGGTGGAGGCGCATTACCCCGAGGCCGATTCGGTGCCCTGACGCTGGCCTGCGTCATCCTGCTGATGCCCTGGAGCGTCGCCCAGCAGACAGACAATCCCCTGGCGCAAATGCCGGAAGCGCAAAAGGCCCGGCAGAGCCCTGCTGATCAGGACCAGTCCTCTCCTACCTTCCGGGTCAACGTCAAACTGGTGAACGTTTTCGCCACAGTCGTGGATCAGAACGGCGCGCCGGTGGGCGGGCTGATAAAGCAGGACTTCACTGTTTATGAGGACGACAAGCCGCAGACAATTGCCGTGTTCAACCGCGAGTCGGGCCTGCCGCTCTCCATTGTGCTGGAGGTGGATACCAGCCTGAGCACGCACAAGGACCTGCAGCTGGAGCTGCAATCGGCGCGGCGCTTCACCCATACCATTTTGCGGCCGGTGGACGCCCTGGCGCTGTTTCAATTCAGCGAGATTGTGGACGAGTTGACGCCCTTTACCTCGGACCTGAGGCGAATTGATAACGCCATTGATCACGTCCACCCGGGCGCGGCCACGGCCATGTATGACGCGCTCTACCTGGGCGCGCGGGCGCTGGGCCGGCGGCAAGGCCGCAAGGTGATGGTGGTCATTACCGATGGCGGCGACACGGTGAGCACCACGGATTATTCCCAGGCCCTGCGGTCGGCGCAGGAAGCTGAAGCCATCGTTTACAGCATTATTGTGGTGCCGATCGAGGCGGACGCCGGACGCGACACCGGCGGCGAGCACGCGCTGATTCAGATTTCGCGTGATACCGGCGGCAAGTATTTCTACGCCGAGGGAATCAACCAGCTGGACGAGGCCTTCCGCAAGATCAGCGACGAGCTGCGCACGCAGTACCTGCTGGCCTATTATCCATCGGAACGGGTGACCGATTCCGATTTTCGGCGCATCAAGGTCCTGGTGAACACGCCGGCGGGAAAAGATTGGACGGTGCGGGCGCGAACCGGGTACTACACGAGCAAGGCGGAATGACAGTTCTCAGTACCCAGTACCTGGTACCCAGTACCTAGTACCTAGTCACAGCTTTCGCCGGCTGGGCTGCATCGCGGGGATTAACAAGCCAACCAAAGCTACCCGTGTAAAATGATGCCATGTCATTTCGCGTACCTGGAGTTCCGCATCCCTCAAAGAAAGGCAAGGCGCCGCCGCCGGAGGAAACCTTTGAGGAAGCCGCTTACCTGAAAGGCCTCGGGGAAAAACAAAAGCCAGTGACCATCAAGCTGCTGGACGGCGAAGTGGTCAAAGGCTGGATTGAGTATTACGACAAAAACATGGTGCGGGTGACGCGGGAGGGCGCTCCCAACCTGTTTATCTTCAAACACCAGATCATGTACATCGCGGAAGACACGGCGCGGCGCAAACCCTGATGCCGGAACGGCCGCAATTCGTGCCTGCCATGACGGAAATTGCCCGCGAGGCGGGCGCGCTGCTGATGGGCTATTTCCACCGCCGGGTGAAGGTGGAATATAAGGGCGACGTGGACCTGGTGACGGAGGCGGACCGGGCCTCCGAGGCCCTGATCACAAAGCGCATTGGCGAGCGCTGGCCCGGGCACAACATCATGGGCGAAGAGGGCACGCGTAGCGAGCAGGGCAGCGACTACCGCTGGTACGTGGACCCGCTGGACGGCACCACCAACTTTGCCCACGGCTACCCAGTTTTTTGCGTTTCCCTGGGGCTGGAGCACAAGGATGAGCGCGTGGCGGCGGTCATCTTTGATCCCACCCGCGAGGAAATGTTCACCGCGGAGAAGGGCGGCGGGGCCTTCCTGAACGGGCAACCGATTCACGTCTCCAGCATTGCCAATCTCGCCGAGTGCCTGGTGGCCACGGGCTTTCCCAGCCATAAGCGGCACAAGAATCCAAATATCTTCTTCTATCACCAGATCACGCTGTAGACGCACGGTGTGCGGCGCGCGGGCTCGGCGGCGCTCGACCTGTGCAATGTAGCCAGCGGACGCTTTGACGGGTTCTGGGAATTCAACCTTAACCCCTGGGACACAGCCGCGGGAGTGCTCATCGTGCAGGAGGCGGGAGGGCGGGTGACCCGTTTTGACGGCCAGCCCTTCCGCATTGACAGCCGCGAGACGCTGGCCTCCAACGGCCAGGTGCACGAGGCGTTGCTGCGGGAGTTCCAGGCCATTCTCCGAGGGGAGGGCCTGGAGGAATTGCCCTCCGTGGCAGAGTACGTACGGGGAAGAAAATAGATTAATCGTTTCATCCTGTTGCGCGCTGCTCGCCGTGGTACATTCCATCCCAGAAGGTATGTTATGGACAAGTCTGACAAGCCTGCAGACAAAATCTTTCGTCCCGCCTTACCCCGAATACCGATGACCTTCGGTGAGTTTATGGCCCACCGTGACAAACTGCATCGAGCGCGCGGCGTTCTTCACTTAAAGATTCATCCCGAAGAGCAATCGCCACCAGAGCCGCCAGGCACCCAGTGCGACGAAAATGAAGATTGATCAAGGAGGTCCGCGAGGGTGTGGATTTATCGCCGGTGTGTTCCTGCGCGCCAGATGAGCCTTTGCATAGGAGCGGCTGATTTGTAACAGGGCATAGCTTCAGCTATGCCGCTTTGGCCGCTATCTTAAGCACTACGGCTTTAGCCGCTGCAACGCGCATTTAACTTCATTGTCGCCCGAGCCGAGCGCGACCGAGCCCGGCGGGGGAGCGCGACGGCGAAGGACCTCTGCATTCTGGGCGCCGCGGCTGAAAGCCGCACCTTCGAAAACCGGCGTAGAATGTAGCTGTTTCTCAGCCCGCCTTCGGGAGGTGAGCCCATGCGGCGAATCTTGTCCCTGCTGGTTCTTACCGTTCTGGTTCCCGTAATCAATGCCCAGGAGAAACCGGCGCCGGTGCGTATTTGCGTTGGCCTGCTGGAAAACACCTCGCGGAACATCGTCAACCCGGCCTGGGAGCGCGACCAACTGGTACGCGCGCTGGAGCGCACCAATAAAAGCAAAGAAGTAAAGAAGGGGAAAGCGCCGAAGGTTGAAACGGTGGCGCTGGAGTCGTCAGGCGAAGCGGACACGACGGTGCGGGAAAAGAACTGCGACTATGTGCTGTATACAAACCTGACTGAGGTTTTGCAGGCGGGCCGGCCGGCGGTGAGCGTGCCGCCGCCGGGCGCGATTCAGGTAGGGACGGGCATGGGTGATCCGCGCGCCTATCCAGAGGACTACCACAGCGCAACCGTGAATTACCGGCTGATGCGGCCAGGGAATCTCAAGCCCTGGGCAGAGGGCATGGCTACTGCGGACAATGCCTTGCCGGAAGACACGCTGGTTTCCCAGTTGATGGATCAGATTGCCAACCGGGTGGTGGTGGAGATCCGCAAGCCGCACGCCAGCGTGCCGGAGTAGCGGTGTAGTAACAGGGGCTAAAGCCCGATCTCTCTAACCAACTCTATCGTGGGGCTGAAGCCCTACGCTTCCACACTCAACCCCGCCAGTCTCATTTAGGCCTGGGTAGCTTCCAAACAAGTAG
>DATJFA010000171.1:0-2485 GCA_035496015.1 Terriglobales bacterium
AATCTGGTCGGATGGCACAGGTTCACCCTTAAAACGCATACGTGTCAATCGGGCAGGCCTCCACCATAAAAGCGGATCAAACGTTACTGATTGCGCGAGGGCTACGCCAGCCCTGGGAACCAGCGCCAGCGTACGCGCTTCATGTAGGCGGCGTATTCGGGGTCTTCAGAGAGGAACGATTCCTCCATCAGCGTCTTGATGACGAACATCAGGCAGCCGAATCCGATGACCAGCGCGTTGAGCAGGGAAAAGCAGGACAATCCCCAGCTGATGGCGCACAAAAAGTAACCGGAATAGATGGGATGGCGCATGTAGCGGTACATTCCCCTGGTCACAATTTTGCGTTGGGCGGGTACTAGACCGATGTTGCGGCCCAGGCTGAGGCGCGCGAAAATGGCCACCCAGATGCCAAATATGGCCAGGAAGTTGATAAGCGAAACGGGAGCCACGTGTACGCCGCCGCGCAGCAACCCAGCGGTCACCAGGTTGTAATAACTATTAATGGAGGCCACGGCCCAGAACCAGGGATTGGTAGAGATTCGGACGGGATTTCTGCGCACCAGCATGGTCAGAACGAACAATGCCGCCTGAACGAAGAAAAGGGCTCGCGGAATATCCATCATGCCGGCCTTGTAACAGTCGTATGCCACCCAAAAAGCCGGCACAGAAACGGCAACCGCGATAATCTTGTCTATCCAGGGCCTGGACACGAAGGCGATAAAGCGGGCCGGAATGGTAAGAGGTTTAGCAGGGGAAAGCGTACCCTCATAGCCCGCAGCCGTGGCGATGAAGGAGAGCGCTGAAACTCTCTGCTCGGTGGTAACAGCTGTGCTGCTCATTACTGTAAGTCTCTGATATCAGCTCTGTTTTGTGAATGGCACTATCGGGGGATGCCCCACAGGATCTATACCTGAGCCGACATATTAAAAATCATTACGAAAGTTTATTGGGCGTTGTGCCCTTGGTACGGGGCGGGTTTCGACCTGTTGATCTGCCGGCTGCTGTTTGGGTTGATATTGCACAGCGGCTGAGGCCAAAGGACACGGGCTGTACCCACTACAGGTGCCTTGCCAGTGCCCAGCTGTGGCATAATGAATCACCCGTTTTGCGGAGGCGCCATGCCGAATCATGCCGTTGCGCTCAGGGTGACCCCCTGCCTCAGCATCGAATGCAAGTTCTGGCTGGATGACAATGGCTGGAACGGCAGCGCCGAAGCAGTGGCGGTCTTCATCCAGGCAGATAGCTTCGCGCAGGCTAAAGCGGACATGGAACTGGCGCTGGGGAAGCACCTGGAATCGCTGCTGCGCGAGCGCCGCGCTGCCACGGCGCAGGCCGCCTGAGCCCGCATCTAACTCACTGCCGGCTTCTGAACAGCCAACGCCGCAAGCCGTTTGGGCGTTATTTGGCGTCGCCGGCCGCCGCGACGTAAACACCCAAACCAATCATCGCCAAACCTGAGAACACACGCTGCCGGCGCATGAGTCGTGTGCTTTGCTTCAGTTTGTTGCCCAGCGCGCCCGCCAGAAATGCCACCGCAATATCCGCCGATGTGTTCAAGCCCACCGAGATCACCCCCAGTGTAACGAACTGCGCGAACACGTGCCCGCGCTCGGGGTGAATAAACTGGGGAATAAAGGAGAGAAAGAAGAGAGCGGTCTTGGGGTTCAGAACTTCCGTCGCGATGCCTTGGCGAAAAGTTCCCTTAGGGGCGGAGGGTTGCGCCAGATTGAGGCTGAAGTCCCGGCAGCGGATCAGGCGAAAGCCGAGGTACACCAGGTAGGCTGCCCCGGTGTACTTCACAACCGCGAAGGCCACAGCGGAGGCGGCCAGAATGGCAGAGACGCCCAGAGCCGCGGCGAAAACGTGGAACATGCCGCCCAGCAGGGTTCCGCCCGCGGAGAGCATGCCATCGCGGCGCCCGCCCGCCAGAGTGCGGGTAAGCACGTAAAAAATGCCCGGGCCGGGAGTGATGGCCAGCACGACTGCCGCCGCGAGAAACAGCTCAAAACTGTGCATCTGCAGCATCGAATGCCTCAAAGCTGCAAATTATAGCGCGCACCGTCCGGCTTAACGGACAAGAGTTCGGATCCCCCAAGCTGCGGCGAAGCCAAAGGCGAGTAGAAAACTCACGCCCAGCAATCGTCCGCCCATTGTGCTCTTGCTCCAGCCTTGGAGCACGGCTACCAGTCAAACCACGAACAGGACAACGGCAGCGCTCCCCATCAGCTTAATCAGCACAGGCGATTCTCCTTCCCTTGGTCGTTATCAGCAGCTTGGGGCCTGGGACCTGGCGGGGGAAAGTCCAGGAATCACAGTTCCTGGTGACCGAGCGGCTACGGCCTCCAGAGGCAAACCTTCTTCAGCGCAGAGCACGCCGAGATCGCGGAGGAGCATTTTTTAATCTCGGCGATCTCGGCGTTCTCGGCGGTGAAGATTTTTGCGTTCAGGGGTGACTAGGCAGTGACATCAGGGATTCGAGATGACG
>DATJFA010000172.1:0-11848 GCA_035496015.1 Terriglobales bacterium
TAGAAAATTGCGCAGCCTGGATCGAAACTGTCCGCGCTGAATCGGAATTGCAGAAGCCAATTTCGGCCTGTATCGGAATTGCGCAGTAACAATAAATAGCGGTGATGCACGAAATAGCGGTAGCACACGCGAGATGCTTCGGCGCTTAAGCGTCTCAGCATGACGCCTTCCGTCGCAAGGCTTATCGGGGGCGGGGCGCCCGCGCCACAATCGGCTGCTATGCATGTCTGCCGGTATCCATCTTCATCCGCGTTCATCTGCCTTTACTCGGCGCAGAAGTTGGTTTAGTAGCGTCCAGCATCGCGTTACGATATTCCAGCCAATTTCCCATCTGGACGCAAAATCCGCTATGCTTTCAGGGAGAGCCATGCCGGAAAGCGACCAGCCCACTCCCACGCCTCCTACTTATTCCTCGAAGACTCTGTTCGAAGCGCCGCCTTACGATCCGGCGAAAGAACGGAAGCGGAAGATCAAAATCACCGTAATCGTGGCGGTTATCGTAGTGCTCGCGGTTCTGATTTGGGTGAACCGCTACTGGCCACAGGAGCACCAGGTCAGCCAGTTCTTTTCCGACCTGCAGAAGCAGGACTACAAAGCCGCCTACGGCGTCTGGATGCACGACCCAAGCTGGCAGCAGCATCCGGAAAAGTATTCTCGTTATCCCTTCAACGAGTTTTACCGCGATTGGGGTCCGGGCGGCGAGTGGGGCCTGATTCACACTTTCAAAGTCCTGGGCGCTATACATCCCAAAAATGGCAGCGGAGTGGTCGTCGGAGTCGAGGTGAATGGCCGCGTGGACCAGGCGCACGTGTGGGTCGAAAAGTCTGACAAAACGCTGAACTTCTCGCCCTACTAGGCACTCAGCAATCAGCAGTCAGCCAATAAATTGACGGTTGAAGATTGTCGATTGACGATTGAACGCCGGAAGTTGCCGATGGCTGGTTTTCATCAATCAACCTTCACCTGGCCGAAGTGGTTCACCGCCTTCTGCAGCGAGGCTTCGTCCTCCACGTTGAGGCAGGTTTTGCCGCGGTCAATCTGGCGCAGCAGGCCGCAGAGCACCTTTCCAGGGCCGATTTCCAGAAAGGTATCCACCCCGCGGGCAATCAGCAGGCGCATGCATTCCTCCCAGCGCACGGCGCCGGTCACCTGACGGATCAGAGCGTCGCAGCTTTTCTCGGCGTTTTCCACCAGCGCCGCGTCCACGTTGCAGGCCACGGGAACTTCAGATTGGCTAAAAGTCAGTTTCTTCAGGTCGGCCGCCAGGCGCTCCTGCGCCGGCTTCATCAGCGCACAATGGAACGGAGCGCTTACGGGCAGCATCACCGCCTTTTTGGCGCCGTGCTGTCTGGCCAATTCCGCGGCGCGCTCTACTGCGGGAGCGCTGCCTGAGATCACCACCTGGTCGGGGGAGTTGATGTTGGCGGGCTGGCAGACCTGCCCCTGCGCCGCCTCAGCGCAGAGCTTCGCCACCTGTTCTAGAGGCATTCCCAGGATGGCAGCCATAGCGCCCTGGCCCACCGGCACTGCCTCCTGCATGTACTTGCCACGATTGCGCACGGTGCGCACGGCCTCAGCAAAGGACAGCGTGCCGGCGGCTACGTGCGCCGAGTATTCGCCCAGGCTGTGTCCGGCCGTGTAGCGCGGCGCAATGCCCATCTCACGCAGCACGCGAAACACTGCCACCGACATGGTCAGGATGGCCGGCTGGGTAATCTCCGTCAGCTTCAGTTTCTCTTCCGGCCCTTCCCAGCACACCTGCGAAAGCTTGTAGCCGAGAGCGGCATCGGCTTCCTGAAACGTTTCCATGGCGACGGGGTAGAGCTCGGCCAGTTCTTTGCCCATCCCAACTTTCTGCGAGCCCTGTCCCGGAAAGAGAAAAGCCAGGTTGCCCGCGGGCACCCGCTCGCCCGGCTTGGGCTGATGGCCATGAGGATGGTAAGGGAGGTGGGAATCAGGCATTCACGGTCCTGTCAGGAGGTGATCTCGGCTGGCAGGCGGCTCAATTCCTGCTCAATCTTGGCATTGATCTGGTGCTGGGCGAATTCGGAGGCCACGCGCACCGCGTTCTTGATGGCATTAGCGTTAGAGGAGCCATGGCTGACGATGCACACGCCCTTCAGCCCCAGCAGCGGGGCCCCGCCGTACTCGGTATAGTCCACGCGCTTTTTGAATTCCACGAAGGCTTTGCGCGAGAGCAGGAAGCCGACCTGGCGGGTGATGGTGGCGCGCAGCGAATCCTTCAGCGCCTCGCGCACCAGTTCCACCACGCCTTCGGAAATTTTCAGCGCCACATTGCCCACAAAACCGTCGCAGACGATGACGTCCACCTGCCCGTTATAAAGGTCGCGGCCTTCCACGTTACCCACGAAGTTGATGGGCAACTGCTTCAGCAGCTTGTACGCATCGCGAGTCAGGTCGTTGCCCTTGCTTTCCTCTTCGCCATTGGAGAGCAGGCCCACGCGCGGACGGCGGGTGCCGAAGATGCTGCGAAAGTAAATTTCGCCCATGATCGCGAACTGCTCCAGGTTGTTCGGCTTGCAGTCCACATTGGCGCCCACGTCCACCAGGATGGCGGCAGTGCCGGCGGCGGTCGGAAATACGGCGGCGAGCGCGGGACGATCCACTCCGGGCAGCGTACCCAGGATAATCTTGGCCGTGGCCATGGCGGCCCCGGTGTTGCCGGCGGTGACAAAGCCGTCGGCCCGGCCATCGTGCACCAGGCGTATGCCGACGCGCATGGACGAATCGCGCTTGGCGCGCAGCGCCTGGGCGGCTTTATCCTCCATGGTAATTACTTCGCTGGCGTGAACTACTTCGATAGGCAGGCGCGCCGCTTGCGGGTGGTGGGTTAACTCCTGGCGCAGCACGTCTTCCCTGCCCACCAGCAGAACCTGGACGTGATGGTTCCGCGCCGCCAGAATCGCGCCTTCGATTTCAGGCTTGGGCGCACGGTCCGAGCCCATCGCGTCCACTGCTATGGTTGCCATCGCTAGCCAGAACGGAGCCGCTTACTTGGACTCTTCCATCTCCAGCACTTCGCGGCCTTTATAGTAGCCGCATTTGGGGCAGGCGCGATGCGGCATTTTGCGTTCGTGGCAGTTGGGGCATTCAGATAGTGAATGGGCAGATAGATGGTCGTGCGCCCGCCGGGTGGAGGTGCGCCTTTGGGAATGACGTCGTTTCGGGTTTGCCATGAAAATCCTCTTTTGCCGGTCCTGACCGGGGGCACAGGCCCTTCTCAGTTTAAACTGGCGAATTCTAGCTTTGCAGCTTGTCTTTAATCTCTTTCAGCGCCGACCAGCGGGTGTCTTCCAGAGGTTCAGCGCAGTTGCATTGCTCCACATTCAGATTGCGCCCGCAATGCGGGCACAAGCCGCGGCAATCTTCGCGGCACACAGCCTTCAGGGGAACGGCCAGAAGCGCCTGTTCCCGCAGCACGTCTTCCAGCAGCACGCCTTCGCCGGTGTAGTAGCTGACCTCGGCCTCGCCCTTGGGGACGGTGCGCTCATCCACGCCGGAATCGGCGCCACGGGGCCGGTAAAGCAGGTCGAAATCCCCGGCAATGTCGCGGGCTACTGGTTCCAGGCAGCGGGCGCAATTCAACTGCAGGCGGGTGGAGAAATGGCCTACTACCCGGATATCCTCAATGCGCTCCCGGTGTCCCCGGCGTTCCTCCACCAGTTCCGCGTGGCCGCTCGAGCGGAGAGGCCGCACCTGATGGATATCGTCTGCGTAATCAATAACATCCGCGCCGATCTCTTCCTCGAAATCGACCCGGTGCTGCTCTAATTCCTGGAGACTGATCAACATCTGAAACCTCCCGCACGTCCCCACCCCGACCGCGAAGCCCGCGGGAAGCGCAAATCCTGGTTGCCGGCCACCTCAGGCCCATGCCTGAGACCGCGCAAGTTCTTGCGGAAGCAATATTTAGGATAGCGGCGGGCCTGCGAAAGTGTCAAGAAAGGGGCAGGAAACGCAGTTTCGAGTTTGAAGTTTCAAGTTTTCGAGTATCAACAAAAAGCACCTGCCAGTATTGGGTTGCGTGCCTTCCGAGCAGTCGTGCTGCTATCGTTTGGCTGCCGGCGCTTTCTTCACGCCGGGCCCGCCGCGCTCACGCTGCATCTGCGCTGCCAGTTCCTTGATCTGGGTCAAATCCTGTTGCATCTCGTTCCAGCCATACCACAGGGCGTAATCGGGGCTGGCGTGAAACGTACCTTGAAAGGTGCGCATGCGGTGCTCCAGGAACATGACGAAGAGCTTCTGCTCAATTTCGTGAGGCGCGTCGTAGAAGGTGAGCAGGTCGGGGAAGGCATAGGCGTAATTCTTGGGCTTGGGCAGGGTACCGTCCTGATAGAGGGCGGCCACGGTGCGAATGCCTTCGGCCATGAGGTGGTCGGCGTTCTTGATCACGTCGTCACCCAGTTCCAGCTGGCGGCGGGCGAAGTTGATGGAGTGGCACTGCTCGCAGGTCTTCAGCATCTTGTCGCGTTCGCGCTGCCAGTCTTCCTGGCTGAGGCGGGCGACCTGCGCCGCCTTCACCACTTCCAGCCGCGCGGTGGGCTTGCCGCGGGGGTCGAGCACGCCCAAAGCCTGCAGAATGATGGCGCGGTCGGCTGCCCATTGCTTGTCTTCGGGCATAGGCAGGCGCACCGCCAGGAAACCCCATGCCGTGCGCACTTCATGATTGCCTTCCTGCATATGGCAGGTCTGGCAGGTGGGCGCGGCCGCGGTTTCGGTGAGCACCTTGAGCTGCTTAAGGTCGGAGCGCACGCCGTGCTTGGAGGAGGAATACATCTCCCACTGGGGGTGATCGAAGCCCATGTGACAGGTTTCGCAAGCCTGCGGCTGTTTTGCCTCTGCCACAGAGAAAGTGTGGCGGGTATGGCAGGCATCACAGGAAGCGATGCCGAAGGTATTGCCCTGGGCCCGGAGGTCGGCAATTTCCTTATCCGTCTTTAGCCCAATTTTGTGGCAAGCGCCACATCCCTTCATGCCCTCGATTAGCGCCATGGGCTGGTAGTGGATAGTCGGCATGGCGTTCATGGCCGCCCAACCAAACGCGTGCTTACCCTTTTTGAACTGCGCCACCTGAGTTTCGTGGCACGTGCCGCAGGTTTCCGGCGTGGGAATCTTCACTTTGACTACATCGGAGGCAGAGGTGTGCTGGTCGCCATGGCAGGCATCGCAGCCAACGTCCACCTGGCTGTGCCGGCTCAGCTTCCAGTCGGAAACAATATTGGGCGTGACTTTGCTGTGACACTCGATGCACTTGGCCGTGGTGCCGGAAGGCGGCTGCGTTTGCCCGGCAGCCATCAGGAATGGAAAAAGCAGGCCGAGGAAAACAACGGTAAAACGGCACACCATTAGCGCACCCCTAAGCTGCGGCGAATTATCGTAGCCGCGCGGAGACGCGTCTGTGATTGCCGTCACAGGAGAGTAGGCCCCCAGCATGGTGGCGGAATGATTCCCCGGCTGAACTGTTCAGGGGCTGAATGCCGAGTGCTGATTGCTGAGTGCTGCTTCCATCTCCGGCGTCGCTTCCAGCAGGCTGCGGGTATAGGGGTGAGCCGGATTGGCAACCAGTTGCTCGGTCGGCCCGACCTCCACGACCTTGCCGTGATACATGACAGCAATGCGTGTGGCCAGATAGCGCACTACCGGCATGGAATGGGAAATGAAGAGGTAGGTGAGGCCGAACTCGCGCTGCAGGCGAGCCAGCAAGTTCACGATCTGCGCCCCTACGCTGACGTCCAGAGCCGAAACCGGCTCGTCAGCCACGATGAACTTGGGCCGCAGGGCCAGGGCGCGGGCGATGCCGATGCGCTGCCGCTGCCCGCCGCTGAACTCGTGGGGATGGCGCTCGGACGCCGATTCATCCAGCCCCACGGCGCGCAGCAGTTCGTTCACGCGCTGGCGGCGCTCGCGGCGGCCTGTGCTGTTGTGCACCAGCAGCGGCTCAGCGATGATTTCTCCCACCCGCATGCGAGGGTCGAGCGAGCCGAAGGGATCCTGAAAGATAATCTGCATGTCGCGGCGCAGGCGGCGCAATTCGGCGCCGCTGGCCCGCAGCACCTCCTGGCCCGCAAAACGAACACTGCCGGAAGTGGGCTCAATCAGCCGCAGGATGAGCCGGCCCAGCGTGCTCTTGCCCGAGCCCGATTCGCCCACCACGCCCAGAGTTTCCCCGAACTCAATCTCCAGGGAAACGCCATCCACGGCGCGTACTTCGCCTTGAGCTCCGCCGCCGAATATGGATTCCCCCAGGGGAAACACTTTGACCAGGTCTCGGGCTTCAACCAGTGGCATTTAATGGGATAGTAGCACCCCGATGAGGACATCTGGTTGGAGCTTCCGTTAGCAAGGGCGACGCTCGGCCAACTGGATCGTTTAGTCGCGAGCTCCGGCGGCGAGTAACAGCCCGCCGGGCGCTCACTTCTTAAACTCAGCTGGCCAGTTCACGATGACGGTGATAGGCGCGCTCACACGCCCAATCGGCGCTGCCACCAAAAGTCTTTTTCCATCGCGTGCAACATCAAACTCCAACGGGCTATTTGGGGGGGTGGGTGGCAGCTGGAACAGCGCCCGTTGCTCTCCCGCCTGCACTGCCGCTCCAAGCTCCAGTGATACCGTAATCACCTGATGGTCGGGCGCCATGTAAAGCAGGTGCTTTCCGTCTGGCATCCATCGGGCGTTTTGTCCGCCATTCGTTGATATCTGCACCGGTACGCCGGCGCGGCCAAATGGCGCAACATATATCTCAGAATGGCCGGATTGGTCGGACGTGAATGCAATCCACTTTCCGTCTGGCGAGAAGCGTGCATCTGGGATAGTGCTCGGTAGCTCTTCGAAGAGCCGGTATGGTTTTGAATTTCCAGTTAAGGGATAGACGCCAAAATACCCCGATCCCTTCTCGTTATCGCCTTCCCAGTAGAGTAGCGACGTGCCGTCCGGCGACCAATCCCTGGGTATGTAGTCGTTCTTTGGGTCAGGAGAGCTCAACTTTTTGCGTGAGCCGTCAGCTTCCTGAATGTAAATTGTCTGGGCGCTTCCGCCAAAAGCTTCATCTAGGGCGATCCGTTTCCCGTCCGGCGACCAAATACCCACTACGCCTGCAATTGGAGCTTCATGCGTTACGGCCGTCACAGTCTTTCTCGTGCTGTCGAGCATCCAAAGATCCCCGGTATGGGTCAGGGGGTCGGAATTTGAGGCAAGAACCTTGGTTCCGTCCGGTGATGCCCGTGGGTTCTGCCAGAAGGACGGTTCAGCGAGCGCGCCTAATCGTTTGCCGTGCAAATCCTCCCAGGAAAGCTCCATTCTTGGATACAACTGCGCATGATAGGCGAGCACATTTGCGGCGACTGCATAATTTGCGATTCCGCCGACGCCGGCGAAAGCTAATTGCGTGCGCAGGACCTGTGTGGTTGCGCCACTGAGTTTTAGGCTATCTGGATCAAAGGGCTGAGCATAGAGATAGCCATCGCGCTCGAAGAACAGCTTACCTTGTGCAAACGTCGGTGCGCCGGCATTATGGACCAGTAGCTTTCCCGGCTTGCCGTCCAACGATCCCGAGTAGATGTCATGGCGTTTGTCACTGCGCAAGGCCACGTACACGAAATGCTGCCCGTCGGGAAGGAACGTCGGCCAGTGCTCCCCGACGTCATACTTTTCACGGTCCCACGGTGCTGCCGGTTTTATGGAGCAGTCTGAGGTCGAATCTAGCTTGAGCGACCCATCGGGAGCCATTAGCAGCAACTGATTATCTTGATTCGCCGAAATGAACGCGGTGTTTGCAGGAAGATCGCAAAGCATCTCTGCCGAGCCGCCTGAAATTGCGACCCGCATCAGTCTGTCCACATTGCGTGCGTTATCGTGTCTGGCGAAGAAGAGTGAACGACTGTCGCGCGACCACGCCACCGCCCATGCTCCTGTCCCCGCCGTGGCTTCCAAAGGAACCGGTTCGCTCGAATCCAGCGCCTTGACCCAAACCGATGGCGTCCGTTTCTCATCGGTTGCGACGAATGCCAACCGCTCTCCATCGGGAGAGAGCGCCATGGTGACGACGTACTCGAAGGGCTCTGCTGGCGATTCCACGGTAAAGTGAATCGGCACGGCCGGCTGCATCTCGCGATCAACATACGCGATGGCGAGTATGGCCGTCGCCACAGCGAGCAGCGCCGCTGCAACCCACGCGGCTCGCTCGCGGTTCTTCCGTCGGGCGGCGACCGGAGCCGCTACTCCTGCCTGCGACCCGCCTTCGAGCACCCACTTCAGCTCCAGCTTTACGTCGTGTGCGGTCTGCCAGCGCTCATCAGGGTCCTTCGCCAGGCAGGTTCGGATGACGCGGTCCAGGGCCGGCGGCGAAAGCGGCTGCAGCGTGCTGATCGGCGCCGGCTCCGAGTTCATAATGTTGGCAATCAGGCTGGCGCGCGTTTTTCCCTGAAAGGCAGCGCGTCCCGTCGCCATCTCGTACAGCACTGCGCCTAAGGCAAAGATATCCGTGCGCGCGTCCGCCTCTCTCCCTTCAAGCTGCTCCGGGGCCATGTATTGAAAGGTGCCGACAATCTCGCCTTTGCCGGTAATGTTGCTGTCGCTGATCGCCAGGGTTGACATCACCGCCTCTTGCGCAGCAGACACCGTGTACTTCGCCAAGCCGAAATCCAGCAGCTTCGCGCCCGATTTGGTGAGCATAATATTTGCCGGCTTCAGGTCACGATGCACAATCCCTGAGCCCTGCTTGTGCGCCTTTTCGAGCGCGTCGGCGATCTCAATCCCAAGCTTGAGAAGTTGCTCCGCGGGCATTGGTCCGCGCTGCAGGCGCTCTGCCAACGTCTCGCCTTCGAGTAACTCCATGACCAGGAAATCCACACCCTCGTGCTGCCCAATGTCGTACAGGGTGCAGATGTGCGGATGCGACAGGCTGGAGATTACGCGCGCCTCGCGCTCGAAGCGCCGGCGCAGTTCCGTATCTTCTGCAAAATGCGGGGCCATAACTTTGATGGCCACGCTGCGGTCGAGCCGGGTGTCCCGCCCGCGATACACCTGCCCCATGCCGCCGGCGCCTAACGGCGCCACAACTTCATACGGACCGAGCCGCGTTCCCGCGCTCAGCCGCGCGCTCGATGAGGCTCCTGCCCCCGCCATAGCGCGCGATTATAGAAGGTTTTTGCTTGAACGCAATCGCTCGCGGTGTTTAGGCTTTGCCGCTCTCAAAGCTTTTGGTTACTGATGCGGATTGTCTTTCGCATTTATGAGGGAGTTCGATTGATCAGTCGTTCTTGTTTGCCGGATAAGGGGTGAGTCGGACATCAACGTCGGTAGCAAAAGTGGGGGGTTAGACATGGGTTGCGTTTCCATATCTACTCCCCGGTTCGGCCAGGCAGCCCGATGAATCTCCAGCCAGCCTGGCTTACGCCGCGCGCGGTTCGGGCTTGGTTCCGGGCTTCTTTTCTCCCTTTTCCTTGGCTTCGGGCGCGCCGCGTTTGGCGGCGGCATTCTCGATTTCGGCGTTCACCTCGCCGCCAATGAGGATGGCCACTCCTGTGACATAAAACCACAGCAGCAGGATCATGACCGCTCCCAGCGAGCCATAGGTCTTGCTGTAGCTGTTGAAGAAATGTAGGTAGACGCGCAAACCAAAGGAGACCAGTGCCCAAAGGAACACGCCTGCGACCGACCCTGGACTAATCCAGTGCCACACGGGAAACTCGACGTCGGGAGAGAAGTAGTAAATCAAAGCGAAGGAGAGCAGCAGGAAAAAGACAGCGACCGGCCATTGCGCTATTTTCCACGCCCAGGTGGCTACGCCGCTGAGGCCGACTAGGTTACCGACGTGATTGGCGATGCCATTGCCGTAAAGAACGATCGTCAGGGCGATCACGATAAGAATACCGATTGCGACCGTCAGACCGATGGCAATCCCCCTGAACTTCAACAGGGACCGGGTCTCGCGCACATTGTAAGCGGC
Source organism: Terriglobales bacterium (assembly GCA_035496015.1). Taxonomy (GTDB): domain Bacteria; phylum Acidobacteriota; class Terriglobia; order Terriglobales; family Acidobacteriaceae; genus JAICWP01. The sequence continues at coordinate 9,968 of DATJFA010000172.1, forward strand.
GTTGAGTGTGTCCATCACGTTGGTCATGGCGGAGGTAGCCGCAATGAGGGTAAGGACCAGACCAAAGGAGAGTTTGCCGCTTCCGCTGGCCTGGGTAGTTTCCCTTATTACGTGCTGCACCACCTGCGCCGCCGCCGGGGGCATGGCATCGGTGGACTCCAACACCAAGTGCTGCTGGATAGCAGAGTGAGGTCCGGCCACGATCCCCAGGATCGCCAGCAGGAACATGAATAAGGGGAAAACTGCGAACAGGAACCCGTAGGCAATCTGCCCGGCTCGGCCAAAGACATCATCGTCGTTGATGCCGTGCCACACTCGCAAGGTGAGGTGACGAAGCGTAAGCCCACCCAGGTTCCAGGGCGAGGGCCGCTCTGGTGGCTTATCTCGTTGTTCCACTTCTTCGGACACTGGCCTTCCTCCGATACCTCACCATTTCGATGCGGACCTTCAAAACCGTGTCCTCCTGACTCCCGGTTTCAGAGTTCCGAACCTTGGCCGGGCAAAAGCCCTCAGGCGATTGAAATCAAAGGCGAACTGCGGCAGCATGGTAGAATCGGCTCAGAAACCCAGTGTCCAGGACCCTTCCGGCTTGATAGAACTGGCGCCCTCAATCCTATCGGCTGATTTTGCTCATCTTGCCGACCAAGTCCATGCGGCGGTTGAGGGGGGCGGAACTGTGCTGCACGTGGACGTGATGGACGGCCATTTTGTCCCTAACATCACGATTGGTCCACCGGTGGTAGCTTCCCTGCGCAAGGCAGTAGAAATCCCGCTCGACTGCCACCTCATGATTGAGAACCCCGACCAGTACATCCCCGAGTTCATAAATGCCGGAGCGGATTGGATTTCGGTGCACCAGGAAGCCTGCGTCCACCTCCACCGGACGCTGCAACTCATTCGCAGCCATGGAGCGCAGGTAGGTGTGGTCATCAATCCGGCTACCCCAGTTGAGACCCTGAAGGAAGTGCTGGACATGCTGGATTACATCCTGGTCATGTCGGTAAACCCCGGCTTTGGGGGCCAGCAATTTATCCCCAATTCTTTAAATAAGATCCGCAGACTGGTGCAGTTGCGCAATGAGCGCGCGCTGAACTTCCGCGTGGAGGTGGACGGAGGGGTAGCCCTGGATACGGTAGGAAATATCGTGCGCGCCGGGGCGGAAATCCTGGTGGCAGGCAACGCGGTGTTCGGGACGGGTAATCCCAAGAGCAACGCACAAACACTGCTGAAAGCCGCCATGGAAGCGACCCTGCAGAAGGTGTAGAGTTGCTGTATTCGGGTTTGGCTTGGGCAAGGCGCGGCGGCAAAGTAGCTGCCAGCTACTAATCTGAGGTAGGTAATGTTTCGTCGTTTACTGACAATTTCCGCCGTGATGGTTCTCCTCTGCCTGGCGGTGGCCTGCACCAATAAGAAGGTGCAGAATCCGCTGGCCAACGTGGGCTCCAAGCAGCCTGACAAGGTGCTGTTTGACCGCGCCATGGACGCCATGAAGCACAATAAGTTCGACGTGGCGCGCCTGAGCCTGCAGACCCTGATCAACACCTACCCGGACTCGGAGTTTGTGGCCCGCGCCAAGCTGGCGGTAGGGGATTCCTGGTACGCCGAAGGGGGCACGGCAGCGCTGCAGCAGGCGGAAATCGAATACAAGGACTTCATCACCTTCTTCCCCAACATGCCGGAAGCCTCGGAAGCGCAGATGAAGATCGCCAACATCCACTTCCAGCAGATGGAGAAGCCCGACCGCGATTTCACCCATGCCCTGCGCGCGCAGGATGAATACCGGCAGCTCATTCTGCAGTATCCGGACAGCAAACTGGTGCCGGTGGCCAAGGAGCGGTTGCGCGAGGTGCAGGAAGTGCTGGCCGAGCGCGAGTTCCGCAT
>DATJFA010000173.1:0-9601 GCA_035496015.1 Terriglobales bacterium
AACGTGGAGCCGTGGCCTAGCGTGCTTTCCACGCGGATGCGGCCGCCATGGGCGAGCACGATGTGCTTGGCGATGGCCAGGCCCAGGCCGGTGCCGCCGGATTCGCGCGAGCGCGCTTTGTCCACGCGGTAAAAGCGCTCGGCGACCCCGCCTCCTGCCAGCCGCGCAGCGACTCGCGGTCAATCAGCGATGATGGCAAATACTGCTCGCTGCGGAAGAGCTGCCGCGTCTCCTTTAACTTCAGAAAATCGCCGCTATGCGCAAGCGTCGCAAACATCTCCGTGGCCAGTGTAGGCGTGCGCACCTGGATGCCGGCGAGCAGACGCTGGGCATAGCCGATCGCCTCCGCGTCCAGCACCAGCTTCTCCACACTCATGGCAGCCAGGAAGTTCAGCATGCCGGCGCCGGAAATCATATTGATGCCGGCCAGCGCGCCCAACACTGCCGCCATGCCCGCTTCCATCCCGGCCTGCGCGTCCACAATCTTGGCGTCGCCGCCTACCAGGTAGGTGTGCGTGGGCAGTCCCAGGTGTTTGCCCACCTGGGCATAAGCGATGTCAATCATCGCAGTCTCAACCGCGCCCATCGGCGTGTTGCCGGTGCGCATGTCAAAGATGGCGGGCGCGCCGCCCCAAACCACCGGCGCTCCCGGCGCAGCCAGTTGATGAATGGTGATTCCGCTCAGGCACTCGGCCGCGTGCTGTACCACCGCTCCCGCCAGCGTGACCGGCGCGGCCGCACCCGCCAGCGGCATGGAAATTATCTCTGCCGGCACACCGGCGCGCGCCAAGTCAATCAGACTCTGCGCCGCAAACTCCGTCCAGGTCAGCGGCGGCGAAGGACAAACGTCGAACACCGCCCGCGGCTTCCGGCGTAACTGTTCGTGGCTACCGGATTCCAGGGCCAACAGTTCCAGCATGCGCCGCCCGCCCGCAGCGCTGAAACCGCCGGTTACGACCGGCTTGTTCGAATGCCACAACACCAGAAACAGCCGGTAAAGGTCGCCGATTTCTGCCGCAACGTCGGCGCACACCATGGCGGTGGACTGGGCCGCGTATTGGGGCAGCAGTTCCGTTACCTTTACCAGTCGCGCCAGGTCAGCAGCCTGGGCCGGACGGTGCTCCAGCGTTTCCGGGTCGAGGAGGTAGACGCAGGAAGAGCCGGGATCGAAGTGGACGTGGTCACCGCCGTAATGCACTGCAGGCTTGCCGGCCCGATCGTAAAGAAAGAACTCGTGCGGCACAGTTTCCAGGGCTCGCCGCACCAAGGCTTCCGGGATGTGCGCCACCCCGCCTTCGGAACTGGGTTCGACCCGCGCCCCGGCCGAGGCCAGAAGCTCCAGTGCCGCCGGCGCCTGCACTCTTACGCCCGGCCGTTCCAGCAACCCGAAAGCTTCGGCGAGAATTCGGTCTATGAATTCGCGGTCGAGCAGCTCGATTTTGGGTTGCATGAGGCGCCTGCCTTCCCTTTATTTTGCCTGCCCGTTGGATTTGCCGACCAGCGACTTGGCCAGCGTTACTGCGCCCACTGCGTCTTTGCCGTAGCCATCGGCGCCGATCTCTTCCGCCCACTTGCGGGTCACGGGCGCGCCGCCCACGATGATCTTCACCCGCGGGCGCAGCTGGGCCCGGTCCAGAGCCTCCACCACCCCGCGCTGCAGCGCCATGGTGGTGGTAAGCAGCGACGAGACGCCCACAATGTCCGCATTCAGTTCGCGCGCCTTGGCGGCAAACATCTCCGCCGTGACGTTCACGCCGAGGTCCACTACCTCGAAGCCGGCGGCGGAGAGCAGAATGCCAACCAGGGTTTTGCCGATTTCGTGAATGTCGCCCTTTACTGTACCCAGCACTACGCGGCCAAGCGACTCGCGCTGCATGCCGCGGCGACGCATCTCCGGCTCCAGCACCGCGATGCCTGCCTTCATGGCTTCGGCCGCCATCACCAGATCGGGCAGGAACATTTCTCGCCGGGCAAACTGCTCGCCCACGTAATCCACGCCCGGGACGAAGCCGTTGTTCACAGCCTGCAGGGGATCAATACCCGCAGTCAGCGCCTGCCGCGCCAACTCGGTGGCGTGGTCGGCGGCGCCATCGATGATGCTCTGCCGCATGGCCTGGAAGAGTTCGTTGCTCATGAGGTTTGCCGGCGCGCACAGTCGCGCTGCAGGGATGCTAGCGGGCGATGTCTCTTGCGGCTGTGACGGCAATCACGAGGAAGGGTGATGCTGGAAGCGGGCGCCTGGCGGCCTTATCCGGTTCAGGCAGCGCGCCCGGCGTTCTGCAGCAGTTCGTCAATTGTCTGCAGCACCACGCTGGGTGGTTGCCCCTTCTGCAGAAATGCGTCTACGTGGGCGCGGGCTTGGGGCGGGACCTCCGAGACACCTGAAAACATCACGATGCGCACCTGGGGCTTGATCCGTTTCATGGTTGCCGCCACCTCGCCGCCATCCGCTTCCGGCATGGCGTAATCCAGCAGCACAAGGTCAATGGGCTGGGTAGCAAACAACTGCAGGCCTTCCTGCGCGCCATGGGCGGTCTCGACCAAATATCCGGCGCCCTGCAGGTAGAGACACCAGCCCGCCAGCGATGGTTTGTGATCATCAATGCACAGAATTGTCTTCTGGCCTGCGGACATGGCAACCCTCAACCGCGTCGAAATACGCAAGTGTCAGCTATATAGCCGAGTAGAACAATATATACGGTGGCTCGCAAAGGCCAAAGTGGTTGGGCATTCCACCCGGTTGCAGAATGCGATGCGATTGCGGGTACTTAGGATGTCGAGCCCAAAGTAAACGCACTAGAGGCGAGGCATAACCGTCAAGCGTAGGGCACCACCAATGCACGGACCGCAGCCCGAGTGGCCGGGCTCATTGCCCGGAATTGAAGTCCCATTCCGCTTGCGTTGCGATGGCGCACCACTGCCTGGCAGCGGAACGTCAAATCCGCGATCGGAAATGAAACCTGCAAGTGCCTGCCTCGGGGCAGCCCTGTGGCGGCCTCCACAAAGCAGCCTCCTTCGCTTAAGTTAGCAATAACTCCGTCTATTTCATTATGGCCAGAGCGAAGTACGGCAGGCGCTGCAAACGATATCCGTGGTCCCCTACTGTGGCGCTGCGTGGGATCCCCCAACCCCTGAGCGATTCTGTGGCTGTTTAGTAAGGACGTCAACTGTGGAAAATTTCTGCTCGTTGCCAACTGCAGCCTTGATTGTTCTGTGCACCCTTCCAGGTGCGACGGATGTGGCGTGGCCCCTCAACGGTTTTTCAGCCCGGACTTAGGGCTGACGTGGATGGAAATGCGTAGATGGCATAGCGCAGATCGCCCTGCAACCGCCGCAGCCCTCCATCTTCCGCCAGCACATGTTCGAGGAGCGGGTTGTGGTAAACCACGTAAAGCGGGCGGGCGTGCTCCCGCACAGAAGCTTGCAAATTGGCCATGACCACGCGCAGGCCGCCTTCCGGCAGGGGATTGAATAGAAAAATTACCAGCGGCGCCGGGGGAAACTGAAAATCCCGGGCGTCGCCGCAAAGCGACTCCAGGTCAAAACACCGCTGCGTCGGGCTCTTATAACGGCGAATGTTCTCCACGGCCGCGCGATGCAAGGCAGGCACCGCCTCCACGCCTACGATTCGCCGAAAGGGATACTCCGAAGCCATCAGCAGGGTGCGGCCCTTCCCCGAGCCCAGGTCAATGAACTGGAACTGGCTGCAGTCAATGGCCAGACTGCGGATGCTTTCATGGAAGAGCGCGGGGTCGCTGGGCTGGTAACGGTGACCGGCCAGCACCGCCAGCAGATCGGCGCGCCGGCTCACGTTGGCGGAAGTCGTATCCACCCGGTTGTCCCAGTCAAAATCCATGTCGCCATAGCGCTGTTTCCGCCTCCCGGGAGTGGCCTCGCGCAGGAACTCCCACATTTCGCCCAGGAACATGCCGCTGGCGCGGGTCAGGCCGAGGCGGGGCAGATTCTCCCGCCACCACCTGACAAGCGCTCGGGGAATCGTGACCTCAGAGGGCGTGCCGCCGGATGGGGAGGAGCGATCCGGCACTCAGCTCACCTTCACCGCGTCCAGGCTGACCACCGGTTCTGCTCCAATCACTTCCGCGCTGTGTTCGGCGCCACGCGGGACGTGCACCGCATCCCCGGCCGCGAGCACAACGTGTTGAAACGCCTGCTTACCGCAGAATGACTGTCCGTTTGACCGCTGTGCTGATTTTAATTCCGTTTTTACCACCTCTGCATGTCACTCGGTAATTGAGCTTGTGTTCCTACGAAGCCCACGTTTCGCCTTGTTTTCGCCCCTGTGTTTATCTATTATCAGGGAACAGTGAGTCCAGATGGTTAGCTCTCGAAGGATCATAGCCGGTGGCGTGGCGCTTATGATGGCAGGCGGGGCCGTGGCCTCGGCGGCGCAGGGGGAGGAGCGGGAACATGCTGACTTCTCAACTCCAAGCCCAACCTTTGTGTTTGTGCAGGGTGGTGCATCAACCAACAACAACGCTGGCTCAGGTCAGGTTCTCTACATCGGACCCGAACCGTATCATCCGGCGCTGCCGCCTGAGCATCTGAAACCGCACGACCGCAGGCAAATCCAAACCATCGAAGACACGTTGCCGCCTAGTGGGAACGCGACTCATAGCACTCCTTCATGTCCTCACTCGGAATCGAGCTACGCACGGTTTCTACGATTGCGGCGTGGCTGCACGGGTGGCGGTTGCAATGCCGAAATTCCCATCCCAGTCTCGTGGCAGAAATTCCGCTCTCGACGGGGGACCTAGATCAATAGGATCGCGACCCCCATGCGTTGTATGCACGAGGTGAAGTCACCCTAACCAGCGAAGCTTGCCACCAACTCCGCGCCAGCGCTTTCGGCAATGGATTCGGTGATGTGCAAGCCACGCTTGCGTGCCTCGCGCACAAACGCATCGCCCGGCACGGCCAATTCCAGGGGCAAGGCGCCGACCGGAGTTTCACCCCGCGCCATCATGGCCGCCACAATGGAAAAGTGCCAGCCGGTCAGGCGCTGCATGGCGGAAAATCCGGTGGCCTCGTCGTAATAATCAATGATCTCGGCTGCGGTCTCCGCGGGCGCGCCGTCCTTTGTGCCTACCGCACGCGCGCGAACGATGCAAACGTCCTTGATTACCTCCGCCTGCACCTGCGGCTCGAACAGCGCGTGGAAGACGTGCCGCGGAATCACCTCCGCTCCGTCCACCTCCACCGGCGCGATTTCGAACAGTCCCAAATCGGAGAATGCCTTCAATTGCGCGAAATTGCCGGGATAGCGCAGCACCTTGAGCTCGTAGGTCTGCAGCTTGCCCTCAAACGTCCAGGGCGCCGTGGAAGCGCCGCCGGCGATAAAGAAGCACTCCAGTTCGCCCAGCGGCGGCACCTCAACCATTTCCAGTTCGGTGAAACAGGAGATATGCGTCAGCTTGCCGCCGCGCAACACGGTCATGCCGCCGTAATACTCATTGGTCAGGCCTTCGATGTTGAAGGTCAGCTGATAATTCCAAGGAGGCGTTGGGTGCTGGGGCAGGCCGCCATCGCAGATATAAACGTGCTCGGCATGGTCCAGCAGGCTCATGGCGTGAACCGCCAAGGTGTTGCCCATCCCGGGACCCATGCCGCAATCGGGCACCACGCGCACGCCGGCGCGGCAGGCTTCATCGTGCAATGCATGCTGCTCCAGGACAATATCGGTGTTGCCGCCCAGGTCACAGAACGACACGCCGCTTTCGATCGCGATGCGGGTCAGACCGAGGTTGAAGAAATAGGGCACGGCGCTGAGAACCACGTCGTAACCCGCAAAAGCGCGCCGCACGGCCGCTTTGTCGCGCACATCCAACGCTATCGCTTCGGCCACGTTACGGCCCAGCAACTGGTTCACTCTGTTCGCGGATTCCTTCGCCAGCGCCGCATCTACATCGGCCAGCGTGACCCGGGTCGCATCGCCAAATTTCGCCAAGTCGTAAGCCGCAGCAAGTCCCTGACGTCCTGCTCCCAGCACCATATAGGAAAATGACATGTTCGTTCCTCGCGAGCGCTTGGCGCCCTTAGCTAAATCTTAGGGGGAGGTGGTGGCACCGCACTGTGACGCGTGGACATTCCGGGTGTGCGGAGGATTACAGAAGTTGTCAGTACCCAGTACCTAGTTCCCAGTTGTGCCTAGAAGGAGCCGAGGTGAGATTTGCGACAATCGCAGGTACTAGGTACTGGGTCGTGGGTACTGACAACTACTCTTTTTCCGTCACTTTCGTCGCTTTGCGGAATTTGCCCGCTTCGACCCCGGTAAGCGCAGCCAGAGCCAGAGAGATCATCTGCGTGGGAAGAATCTCCAGGATGGGGCGAAGCACAGATGAAACTGCCGGCAGGCGCAGCGGCTCCAACTCGGCTTGCGCGCCGCACAGGAAGGCCCTGCCGCCGGCGCGCTGGATGTCGTCCACTAACCTGCGGTTGAGGCGCTCCACTTTCGCCTCACCGGCGTAAACCAGAGCAAACACCTGCGGGCTCACCAGTTCAAACGGACCATGGCGGAAGGCCGCGCTGCTCATACCTTCGGAATGGAAGCGGGTGGATTCCTTGATGGTGAGGCCGCTGTTCATGGCCGCAGCCAGGGAACTGCCGCGCCCCAGGAAGAACAGGTCGCGCACTCCCTCCAGTTCGCGCATGAGGGCATCCACGTGGCCTTGCCAATGGCTCAGGTACTCGCGCACCAGCTTTGGCGCCTGCTTCAGCTCAGAGATGCTGCCCGGTTGCCCGCCACAGAGCAGGTCTCCCAGCCACGTCAGCACCGCAATTGCCGTGACGTAGGTCTTGCACGACACGGAAAATTCTGACCCTGCCCGTGTCACCACGCTGGCATCCGCGCGTGTAGCCAGCGGCGAATCAGCAACATTGGTCACGCCAATCACCGGTGATTTGCGCTCCGGCAAGTCCAACAGCCGCACTGTCTCTGCGCTCTTGCCCGACTGCGAGACCGCGATCACCAGCGTGCCCTGGTCCAGCAGGCGAGGCAGAAAGTGGATTAACTCGGATGTCTCCACCAGCAGGGCGCTGGTGCCGCACGCCAGCATAGAAAGGTAGAGCGGCTGCAACGCATTCAACGACGCGCCCATGCCGGTCAGCACCACGCGGTGATATTTTCCCGCCACCGGCATCAGGCGCCGCAGCTTATCTGTAACTTCCAGGACAGCGAGCGTGTCCTCCAGCGCCTGCGGCTGCCCCAGCAGATCGCGGAAGTAGCGGCCTTCGAGGACTTTGCCTGCACTGGCCTGCTTGCCGATGATTTCCCCGGTAGTCATGTTCTCTTTTGCTTGGCGAAACGGTTGTACCAGGCGCGTGCCGCGCCGGCAATGCCCGCGTCCGCTCCCATGCACGCCAGCAAAATCTCCGTTTTCTCCGCCGGCACCAGCGTGCAGTTGGTGCGGACCACCTCGCGGGCGCGGTCAAGAAACAGATGCGAGCTGCCCATTACTCCCCCGCCAAGCGCGATCGCGTCAGGGCAATACATCGTGACCAGGTTACCCAACCCCACGCCGAGGTAGTAGGCTTCCCGTTCCACCGCCTTTTTTGCGAGCACATCGCCCTGCTCGGCGAGGCGGCAAATTTCCTTCGCGCTCAGATCGGCGGGCAATGCGGTCCCGGCAGGCGCATTTTCCCGCATCCAGGTGACCATGGCCGGGCCTGCCGCCATCCACTCCCAGCAGCCGCGCGCGCCGCAATAGCAAAGCGGCCCGGAAGCTTCCACCACCATGTGTCCGATCTCGGGGTGAGACTGGTCTACTCCGCGATACAGTTCGCCATCAAATACGATTCCGCCGCCTATGCCGGTGCTGACCGTTACATAAATGAAGCGGCTTTTGCCGCGCCCGGCGCCCCAGACGGCTTCCCCGAGAGCGGCGGCATCGGCGTCGTTTTCTATCGCCACCCGTACCCCGAATTCGCGCTCCAGCGGCTCCTTTAAGTTGGAGCCTTTCCAGCCCGGCAGGTTGTCCACCGTGCCGAAGATGCCCGTCTCCGGGTCAATGGGGCCGGTGCTGCCTATGCCGATGCCCGCCAACTTTCCCCCGGCAGCCTGGACGGACTCGCGCAGCAGCCCGACAACGCGTTGCAACCCGCAGTCGAAGCCCTGTTCGGGCTGCGTGGGACACTCGCCACGGTGCAGAATGCGCCCCGATTCCTCCACCACACCAACAGCGATCTTGGTGCCGCCAATATCAACTGCGCCGATCACGCGCGCACCTGGACTGGCATTTGAATCTGGCAATCGGGCGCGCACGAACATCCCGGCGCAAAGAACCGCCGCAAAGGAAAGGCTGATTTTTGCATGTGCACCATAATTGGGGCAGGTTCCCGCCCTGCTTTCTTCGCGCTGGTTTCGAATCGGCAGGTCAGCGCTTCCTGGGCGGTACAGGATATTGTAGCCGAGCCTGCGGTTTCTGCTGTAGCAAAAACACAATCAAAAGCAAAAAATCGAAATGGTTGACAACCGGGCGCGAAATGTCGTGCACCGCTTCCACGAGCTGGGGGATCATCTGATCATCGCTGGAACCGACGCTCGCGGAACCACGGCTATGTCCATCCGGAGCGCATATGCCTGCCCGTCACAGAACTCCGTGCGGTGGACAACGCCCGCGCTCTGTCACTACACTCATGCCGTACCTGAGGCCCTATGAAACTCGTAACCTTTTTGACCAGCTGGGGAGAAAGCCGCATCGGCGCATTGAGTCCCGACGGCGCCATTGTTGACCTTAACTCCGCCTGCGCGCTTTACCTGCGCGATTCCGAGAATGAAGCCGCGTATGTGCGCCTGGCTCGCGCCCTGGTCCCGCCCAACATGAGGGAACTTTTCGCCGGCGGCGATACCAGCCTGGAAGCCGCCCGCAAGTCCTTCGACCACACGCTCACGCTGAGCGGCGACGTGCGCGGAGTCAACGGCGAGCCCGTCATCTACGCTCGCGAGGAAGTCACGCTGAAGGCTCCGATCATCCCCAAGAAGTTTTTTCATACCGCCGGCAACTTCCGCGAGCATCACGAAGAAGCCGCGCGCGCCAAGTTTTCCCACCCGGTGCGCCCCTGGATCGTCTTCTTCCAGAATGTGGACGCCATCATCGGCCCCGACGAGCCTGTCATCTACCCTGAGCACCTCACCCAAGAACTCGACTACGAACTGGAACTGGCCGTGGTGCTCAAGAAGGCGGGCAAGCACTTCACCGCCGCCGAAGCCGGCGACTACATTGGCGGCTACGTCATCTTCAACGACATCACTGCCCGCGACATCCAGCGCGAGGAGATGAAGTCCGGCGTCTTCAGCTACTGCAAGGCCATTGACAGCTTTTGTCCCCTGGGGCCCCACATCGTAACCGCCGATGAAATTTCCGACCCGCACAACCTGGCCATGGAGCTGCGCGTCAACGGCGAGCGCCGCCAGGTTTCGCACTCCGGCAAAATGTCGGTGAAGATTCCGGAAATTATCGCCCACTACTCAGCCATGGGCTACAGCGCCGGCGACGTGCTCTCCACCGGCACCGTTTCCGGCGTGGCCGCCTTCAGCGGCGACCCGAAAGCCTGGTATCTGAAGCCCGGCGACGTCATGGAATGC